>DASSFG010000532.1:0-13417 GCA_035694685.1 Pirellulales bacterium | reverse complement strand
GCAAATGGCGATTTGACCGGGGCGGTTTCATTTCTCGTGACAGGGGCTACATGGTCAGAGGCGCAGCGAGGCGTCTGTTGATTTAATCCAGCGCTAGCACAAGATGTTGCGGAAATTCACTGCGGCAATCGCGGTATCGTGTGCTAGCAAGCTATTACTTCCACGGACCCCGCGTTGCGCCTTTGGCCGTTTCTCTCAACGCCCGGCGAGGCGGCGTGCGACGCGCGTGTCGCCTCTGCCGGCGTAAACGGGAAGCAGGCGAAGCCTTAACGACGCTGATCGGCACGAATCGGAGTTGCGAGCTTCCTTCCCTCCTTTAACGTCCGTTTCGACGCCCCGTTCACGCCCGCGAGAGAAACTCGCCGCTGCGGGTGTCGACCTTGACGAGCTCGCCCTGAGCGAGATATTCGGGCACCTGGATCATGAGACCCGTCTCGAGCTTGGCGGGCTTGGTACGGCCGGTGGCTGAGTTGCCTTTGACGTAGGGATCGCACTCGGTGATCTTCAATGCGACCGTCGCGGGAACGTCAATGCCCACGCATTCGTCGTTGTAAAACAAGGCCACCACGCCTTCCAGCTCCTCGGTAAGATACGGCGCCTGCTCTGCGACGTCGGCGGCGGGCAACGAGTGCTGGTTAAAGTCGGTCTGATCGAGAAAGTGCAGGTGGCTGCCGTCGGAGTACATGAACTTGACCGGCCGCTTTTCGAAGTCGGCTTCATCGAGCGATTCGCCGCTGCGCAGCGTGATGTCGACCTTCTGCTTATTGATCAGGTTGCGGGTACGGTACTTGTAAAGCGTGGCGGCGCCGCGGGCCGAAGGGCTTTGCACGGCGATCGTTTCGATAATGCACGGCGCGCCGTTGAAGTTGACGATCAATCCTCGCTTGATGTCTTTTGCCAACATGGTCGTTCACATCTTTAACATTGTGCTTCGCTGTAGGGTGGGACATGCGAGTGGAACGAGCGCCGGCCCACGCTGACAAGGCATCAGGTGTCAGGCGTCAGGTACAAAGCGACGGACGCCTGACACCTGACGCCTGTTAGCCGCTTTGTTTCAACTTTTCCAACTCGGCCGAAACCTCGGCGACCTCACGTTCCAAACGTCTCACGTCGTCGGGGTCGTCCATCTGCTTGCGGGCGCCGGAGAGCTGCTGACGTAGTTTTTGCAGACGCTGGTTCAACAGGTCGATCCGCTTCTTCGCCTTTTTATCCATGCCGTTCACCGCCCTTCAACCGGGACCGACTGCTGACTGCCTGCCGACGGGTTCGCCGAGGGAACGAACCGCAACACGCCCGAAATGCAGACCACCGCTACGGCCAAAAATACGTTGACGGAAAGCCAGAACCTGGCGTTCTTGCGGAACCTCTCCAGCGCTGCAGCCCGGCCCGTCAGCGCACTGGCGACGAAGAAGATAACGAGGGCAAGCAGAAACTTGATGCCGAAAAACATGTTGTAAAGCCGCTTATAATCGGCGTCGAGCCCGGCGTTGATTCGACGGAAAAAGTTGTAAAAGCCGCTGAGAAGCAAAAACAAAATCGCCCCCATCACGAATTTGACCCAACGTGAGCGGATCTGTTCGTGCAACAGCTTGCGCTGTTCTTCGGACAAGACGGGCACCGACGGCACGAGCGCCATTCGCATGAAAATGGTACCGCCCACGGCCGTGATCGCCGCCAGAATATGCATCCAACGAAACAGAATTGCGAGCCAATCAAAGTGCATGGTCGAAGGCGAGATTCAGGAATGGACTGGACGCGTGTGTCAGGTTGAAGTGCGTGAATGACTTGCTGTGGGGCTGGGAAGTCTAACGATCCTAATGGATGCTGATGAATAAAGCGGACGGCCGGCGCTCAAGGAGGACGGGCTTCCTAGCCCGTCACCTCGTAGGGTGACGGCCTGGGAAGGCCATCCTCCAGTAACGTCGCCAATTCCTTTTGCGATCGAAACCCGCCAAGCCGGAATGCCTGACCTACTTGAACTCTGTTCTATTCGTTTTCCTCCAGGTCGGATTCGGTGATCATCGTGAAGCCTTTGTTGCCCAGCGTCTCGAGACCCATCTCGATGTTGTCGACCATCAACGCCACACAAGGCCGGCCATGCGGCCGCAACAACAGCGGATAAGCCTGAATGATGTTCACCTCGGCCTGCAACAGTGCGGTGCAGACTTTCAACAGGGCCTGGGGACCATCGGGCAGTTCCACGCCGATCAGGTCGCTTTCGATCATCGCCAGCCCGGCACGTTCGAGAATCTCGCGGCCTTGCTCGGGGTGGCTGAGCAAAAAGCGGACGAATGCGCACTCGGCCGAATCGACGATCGAAAAGGCCACGATCCGCACCTTGCTTCCTTCGAACCGCCGCACGACTTCCAGCAATTGACCTACGCGGTTTTCGAGAAAGACGGTGAACTGGCGGATCGACGGATAGTCGCGCTGCCGTCCCGTGCGAATTTCAATTCCAGTTCCTTCGCCGATACTCATGCCAGTTGTCTCACTTGTGCGTTGCAGCGAGCGGCGCTTGCTCATACCGCAGCAAATGGCAGCGCCATTCGTCCAAAAAGCGCACCATCGCAATTGCGCGCCCCCTTTCAACGGTTCCCTTCGGCGGTTATGGTGCAGGCGAAAACGCGTCTTGTGCTAGCGCCAAAAGCTGCCTAACTATAAGCAACGTCGATGCTTCCGTCAACCATGCTCACCGAACACGAAATCGAAATCCGGGTTCGCTATCAAGAGACCGACGCCATGGGCGTGCTGCACCACGCCAATTATTTCACTTACTTCGAAATGGGCCGGACCGAGTTGTTGCGAGCCAACGGGCACGATTATCGCCGGGTGGAAGAAGGCGGCATTTTCATGGTGATTGTCGATGTTTCGTGCCGTTACCGCCGTCCCGCCCGCTACGATGACGTGTTGCGGCTGCGGACGCGTTTG
Organism: Pirellulales bacterium; assembly: GCA_035694685.1. Taxonomy (GTDB): domain Bacteria; phylum Planctomycetota; class Planctomycetia; order Pirellulales; family JAICIG01; genus DASSFG01. The sequence continues at coordinate 10,489 of DASSFG010000532.1, read as the reverse complement.
AAAGGCGTGACGCCGGCCAAGATCGAGCACGAATACGAGCTGTTTCGGGGCGACGAACTGCTGGCGCAGGGTCAATCCTTACTGGCCTGCGTCGACCGTGACGGCCGTTTGCAGCGCGTACCCGATTGGCTGCGGGAGGAACCTGCGTGACAGTTGAAGGCCGGACGTTAGAATGTAAGGTAGTCGGAGCGGTCGTTCTTTGGAGGGCGCTATGTCTACCCAAACCGGGCACAGTGAGCCGCAAAGCGAAGTCGCCCAGCAAGCCGACCTGAAAGCCGCCGAACTGTTGCTCTCGCAACAGGAGGTGCGGCGGCAGCGACGCGTGTTGCGGAGCGTGCTCGACAGCATGGGCGAGGGCGTCGTCGTCGCCGACGAACACGGCGCTTTTTTGTTGTGGAACCCGGCAGCCGCGCGGTTGATCGGCATTGGGCCGCGGCAGGTTGAACTGAAAGAATGGTCGAGCCTTTACGGCTGCTACCTGCCCGACGGGAAAACACCGTACCCTTCTGAAGACTTGCCATTGGCGCGGGCCATTCGTGGCGAATCTGTTGATGCTTGCGAGGTTTTCGTACGCAACCCCGACGTTCCGGACGGCGTATGGTTAAGCATCACTGCCCGGCCCTTGGTAAGCGATTCGGGCGCTCGGCGCGGCGGCGTGGTCGTCTGCCGCGACATCACCGCCGTGAAGAAGGCCAAAGAGACCCTTGAGAACAGCGAGAGCATCAATCGTACGATACTGGCAACCGCTCACGAGGCGTTTGTCGCCGCCGACGCCGACAGCGTCATTCGCCAATGGAACCGGCAAGCCGAGGCCACCTTCGGCTGGACCGCTGAAGAAGCGATCGGACGCCTGCTGACGGAAACCATCATTCCACCGCGCTACCGCGACCAGCATCTCGCCGGCGTGCAGCGGTTTTTGGAAAAGGGCGAGGGGCCGATCTTTAACCGCCGCCTGGAGCTGACCGCGTGCCATCGCGACGGGCATGAATTTCCCATCGAGATCACCATTGCTCCCGTCCGCTTGGGCGAGTCCTATCTGTTCAGCGCCTTCGTACACGACGTCAGCGAGCAGCGGCGGGCCAAGGAGGAATTGCAGCGGGCCAAAGATCTGGCCGAAGCGGCGAGCTGCGCCAAGAGCGCCTTTCTGGCCAACATGAGCCACGAAATTCGCACCCCTATGAATGCCATCATCGGCATGACCGAATTGCTGCTCGACACCCAGCTCTCGTCAACCCAGCGCGAGTACCTGACGATGGTGCTGGAATCGGGCGAATCATTGCTGTCGGTAATCAACGACATACTCGACTTCTCGAAGATCGAAGCGGGCCGCTTCAGCCTCGATCCGGCGCCCTTCGACCTGCGCGAGTGTCTGGGCGACACAATGAAATCGCTGGCTGTGCGGGCACACCGTAAATCGCTGGAACTGGCCTGCCACGTCGATCCCGCGGTGCCGCAATTCGTCGTGGGCGACAAACACCGCCTGCGGCAGGTGGTCGTCAATCTGGTGGGCAATGCCATCAAGTTCACCGATCGCGGCGAGGTGGTGCTTGACACGCGCACGCAATCGCGCGACGACGGCCAACTGACTCTGCACTTCACCAGCCGCGACACCGGCATCGGCATTCCGGCCGACAAGCAGCACTTGATCTTCGAAGCGTTCGAGCAGGCAGACGAAACGACTTCGCGCCGTTTCGGTGGCACGGGGCTGGGCCTGGCGATTTCCTCCCGGCTGGTCGAGCTGATGGGCGGCCGTATCTGGGTCGAAAGCGAGCTGGGCAAGGGAAGCGAGTTCCACTTTACGGCGGCGTTTGACATGCCGCAGGAACGTCCGCCGGCCCTACGGCCTACGGGCCAGACCCCACTGCACGACGTGCGCGTGCTGATCGTCGACGACAATCAGACGAACTGTTTCATCCTGGAAGAGATGGTTCGCAATTGGCAGATGCAGCCAACGGCGCTCACGCGCCCCGAGCAGGCGATTTCGCTCTTAAGCGATCGACAACGCGAGGGGCAGCCATTCCACCTGCTGTTGCTTGATGCCAACATGCCCGGCACGAACGGGCTGGAACTCGCCCGGCAAATCGCCGACGACGGCGGCCTGGCGAAAGTAAGCGTCATTCTGCTGACCTCCGGGTCGTCAATGATCGATACGATTGAGCGGCGGCGGCTGGGCTTATCAGCTTGCTTGACGAAGCCGGTAAAACAATCGGAACTGCTCGACGCGATTATCGAGTGCGTCAGCGGGACGAAATTGGCCGAGCCGGCTCACGCAGCGAGCTCGGTCGCTGAGCTGCGCGATCGCCTGCCGCGGCTGCGCATCCTGCTGGCGGAAGACAGCCTGGTGAATCAGAAACTGGCGCTGGCCCTGCTTGCACCCTATGGCCACCAGGTTGAAGTTGCCAACAATGGCGCCGAGGCGGTGCGCAAATGGTCGTCGCAGCAGTTCGACCTGGTGTTGATGGACGTGCAGATGCCGGAAATGGACGGTCTGGAAGCGACGCGGGCCATTCGCGCGGCGGAAGAACACGACGGCCGGCACACGCCGATCCTGGCCCTCACGGCGCACGCGATCAAGGGCGATCGCGAGCTGTGCCTGGAAACCGGCATGGACGCCTACATTTCCAAGCCCGTGCGGGCGCCCGAGCTTTACGGCGCCATCGAGCAGTTGCTGAAAGACTATCCGCAGCGAGGAACTCCGCCAGAGCCCGTGAGCGCGGCGGCGGCCGGCCACAATGGCGACGTCTTGGATTGGAACGCCGCGCTGGCCGCGTCCGGGCTTGATGAGCCGACGCTGGTCGATTTGGCATCGGTGTTTATGACCGAGGGCCGCGAGCTATTGGGCCAGATGCGTGCCGCGCTATCTCATGGCGATCTTGCCGCTTTGACGCGCGCGGGGCACACCTTGAAGAGTAATTCGTCGCTCTTCTCGGCGCCGGCGGCTGCCGAGGCCGCGCAGCGGCTCGAACAACTCGCCCGCTCCGGCAACATGACTGGCGTTTCTGAGACGGCCGAAATCGTCGATCGAGAATGCCAACGTTTGCTTTCCGCGCTCGCTTACCAAGTCACGAAGTCGACGCCGGGATGAGCATGCGCGTCGAAGCTTTGGAGTGCGGCGATTCATCGCCGCTTTCTCCGATCGCGGAGCGATCTTTCTTTTGGTCCTGCCGCGTTTCGTTCGGCAATGACTGACGCACGAAAGAAAGCGGCTCCGCCGCAAACCAAAGCGGCGATAAATCGCCGCACTCCAAAGATCTCACCTACGGCTGCTTCGAGGCACGCAACTTTTCTTGGGCGGCGAGCTCGCGCTCGATCCAGGCTTCGAGCTCTTCCCAATCGACTGGCGGCAGGCGGCACAGATCGGGCCGCAATTTGGCCGCATCGCGAATGTAGACGTGATGGATTTCTTCCAGCGTCTTGGAGGTGTTCCAGTGGATCAAGATCCGCACGCAACGCGCCAGCGAGCCGGGCACGCTGATCTCGTGCGTGCAAAGCAGCGGCACGTCGAGCCAGCCAAGCTGTCGGGCGGCCAGCGCGGGAAACTCGGCGTTTAAATCGGCCGTCGTGGTGAAGACGGCACTCGCCACATCCTCGTGCTCGATTCCGTTCTGGCGGATCATCAGCGCCAGAAGCTGGCGCGTTGCCTTCAACAGTTCGTCGCGCGTATTGTGATCGACGGTTGTGGCGCCGCGCACTCCCCGACAGCGGATAGATTGCTCATCGCTCATTCCAATAAATCTTGATGTTGTGCGACTGCCGGCCCACCGCCACGATGTCGTTGCGTCCGTCGCCGTTGAAGTCGGCCACCGTCAGGTCTTCGATGTTGACGCCGCCCGGATCGACTATCTGCCGCCGCCAACGCAATCCATCCTTTCGATCGTAAATCCGCAAGCCGCAACGGACCGATTCATTTTTGTCGTCGCGGACGCCAATAATCAACTCATCATCTTCATCGTCGTCGAGATTAGCGCACCAGACGGCGTGCCCCCACTTCAAATCCGCGTCGAGCACGTGCCGGTCCCACAGCGGCTGGGCCGCGTCGGCCGGGCGAGTGTAAAGCACCACCTGAAAACCATGCCAGGGCTCGATGGTGGCAATGAAGTCGCCGCCGCCAGCCAGTCGGCCGTGCTTGATCTCGCTGGCGCCTCGTGCCTCGGGGTTGTCTTGATTTCCCTCGCCGATACGTTGGCTCTTCCATTTGCCGTCTTTGCCGCGCACCAGTAGCGTCACGCCTTCAAAGCTGGCCATCAGAATGTCGATCCGGCCGTCGCGGTTGAGGTCGGTGGGCCAGAAGTTGTGGGCGACGTGCAACTCCTCGCTGATCACCTGCGGCTGCCAGGGGCCGTTCACCGGGTCAGACGGAATCGAATAAGCAAGCAGCCGCAGTGGCGTCTCATTCCAGAGAGGCTTGGTACTGTTGCGGCCCATCATGGGGGTCACCAGCAGCTCTTTCCGGCCATCGCCGTCGAGATCGGCCCAACGCATGCGGTGCGTGGTCGGTTCCTCGCCGATGGGGTGGACTTCCCAGCGGCCGTCGGTCGAGCTGCCCGGCGAAATCCATTGAATGGTGCCGCCGGTGCGCGTGTCGATCGGCCGCCAATCCGCCCCCAGGGCGAAATCGACTTGTCCGTCGCCATCGATGTCGTAGGGGGCGATACAGACGTTGTCGCGTTTCGTCTGATCCTGAATCAGCGTGTGTACCTTCCACGACGGGTTCTCGAACCAGATCACGCGGTTTGTATCGACTACCACGATATCCGTCCGGCCGTCGCGGTTCATATCGGCCACCGTTACCGCATAACCCACTTCCAGCCGCTCGGGTAGTTGTTCGGGACGTAGCTTGATTTCAACCGCGTGTCCGGTGTTGGCGAGTGTTAGGGCCGCGGACAAGACAAGGAGACAAGGAGACAAGGAGACAAGGAGAAAAAGGATGACGGTACGACTCCCCTTGTCTCCTTGTCTCCTTGTCTCCCCTTCGCGGGGCGCGAAGAACGACGTTACTTCAACGGAACGGGCCGAAGTTTCGTTGGCGACTGATTTCATCACTTCCCGATTGCGTAGAGTGCTTCAAAGGTGCGAATGTAAATGCGTCCGCCCGAGATGGCCGGCGACGACGAGATCGGCTCTTGCATGTCGTTCGACGCCAGAATCTCGAATTCGGGGCCGGCCCTCACTACCGTGATTACGCCGCCTCGGGCCGTCAAGTAAATCTTGTCGTCGGCGTACACCGGTGACGCCCGATAACGATCGGAATAGGCCCGTTCGTCGTAAATCTCTTTGCCGCTTTCGGCGTCGAGACAGGTGAGCACGCCATTTTCGGCACACAGATAAACGAGCCCGTCGACCACCAGCGGCGAGGGCACGTCGGGCGTATTCTTGGGCCGCACCCAGCGATGCCCCTTGCGCGAGTCGGAGATGTCTCCGGCAGCGTCAGGCCGCAGGCCCAACACGGGACCTTTTTTGGCCGAGGGAACTACGATCAGGCCCGGCGTCGCCACCGGTGAGGCCACAAACCGCAGCGTGTTGTTGTAAGAGCCTTTGGGATTCAGGCCGCCGCAACGCCACAGCTCATGGCCGTCTTCCAAGCTATGGGCGACGATGTAATCGCAACCGTGCGTGAGCAGGAATTCGCGTTGTTCGTCGCGATACAACACGGGCGAGGCGTAAGAATGCTCGCATTCGTCCCGGGCGTCGCTTTTACGCGTTTGCTTCCAGATTTCTGTGCCAGACGTTTTGTCGAGGGCGATCACTAAGGCGGCGCTGCTGTGCAACAATTGCAAATAGAGGCGATTGCCGTCAAGCACCGGCGTGCTTGTCAAGCCAAAAGCGATGTTGAAGGCGCCGTAGCGCTTCTGCAGGTTCTCCTGCCAGACTTCTTGGCCCTGGAAGTCGTAGCAAGCCAGCACGCCGTTGGCGAAGAACGTCCAAACGTGCTTGCCGTCGGTGCAGGGCGACGGCGAAGCCGAGTTCCCTTCGTCGCCGCGCACGGCGCGATCACCGCCAGTCACTTTTTTGCGCCAGCGTTCTCTGCCGTCCGTGCCGATGCAGAGCAGCAACAGATCGCCGCTGGGCGTGGCGCTGGTGACGAAAATCGAATCGTCCCAGATTACCGGCGTGGAGCCCGCCGGGCCGGGCATGGGCAAACGCCAGGCCACGTTCTCCGTTTTGCTCCATTTGGCCGGCACGCCGGTTTCATGGCTAATGCCGTCATTTTCCGGCCCGCGCCATTGCGGCCAGTTCTCGGCACGTGCGGGGCCGGCAAATAAGCTGGCAAGCAAGAGGCAGGCGGACGCTAGGATCAACTGGCGCAAGGCAGGATTCTCCTCATCGACTTAGGTAGGCCTCACCGGCACGGTCTAATTTCGCCGAACGGCTAACGCAGGTCAAGAAGCGAGGGGCGTGCAACCCTCACTGCGGGTTCGACTAGTGTCTTAAAGTTGTGCTGCTCGATGCACCCATCGTCGTAGGGCGGGACAAGTGAGTGGAACGAGCTCCGGCCCACCAACTTTGCCGAAAATGGTGGGCCGGCGCTCGCAAGCTCGCTTGTCCCAGCCTACGTCGGCAACACAGCTTCAAGAGACGCCCGGTTCCCAAGGAATGGACTTTTCAGCTTGTACGTGGTGCAATAAGTCAGGGAAGCTGCGGCGGCGGTCGATGAATTGTTTCTTTCGAAGGAGCTGCGACGGTGGCAACGGTAACGCGATACCAGGCTGTCCCGCGAGGTTTGGTGCGAGTTGCCGCGCTGCTTACCAGCGGCGACCGGATGTCGCAAGCGGAATTTCACCGTCGATATGAGCAGTACCCAGAACATATCAAGTTTGAATTGATCAAGGGCACGGTTTACACGGCTTCGCCCGAAGGCATGCCCCATTCGAAACACGCAGTCATGCTGACCACGGTTCTTGGCAACTATCAGGCTGACACGCCGGGCGTCGAGGCGGGCAGCGATCCCACCGTCATCCTGGGCGGCGAAAGCGAACCACAGCCCGATGTGTTGCTGCGGATACTGCCCGACTGCGGTGGCCGAAGCAGGAACGAGGGTCTTTACCTGGCAGGCCCTCCGGAGCTCGTCATCGAAATCGCATATAGCAGTGCGGCCATCGATCTGCACGACAAAAAGGACGATTACGAGCGGAACGGCGTCATCGAGTATGTCGTGGTGTGCATCGAGGAACAGCACGTTCATTGGTTCGACTTAGCAAAGCACAAATCAAATAAGCTGCGGCGCGACGCCATCCTGCGAAGTAAGGTGTTTCCTGGCCTGTGGGTCGATACGAAAGCGCTGTTTCGCGGTGAAATCAAGCGGCTCCTTCAAGTGCTCAACGAAGGGCTTTGTTCACCGGAACACTCGCGGTTTGTGCGAAGGTTGGCAAAGGCCGCAGCGGCACGGAAGAGACGAGCAAATAAGTGAGCTAAACATGCCATGATTCTGCCGGTACGGTTCGGTTTGATTGGTTACGGCGCCTGGGGCGGTCACCATGCCCGAGCGATTGCCTCCGCGACGGGCACGGAGCTGATCGCGATCGCTGCGCGGTCTCCTGAAAGTCAGCAGCGGGCGAGGGAGGAGCATCCAGGGTCTCGCGTGTACGCCGATTATCGTGAGCTGCTCGCTCGCGAGGAGCTGGATGCGGTCAGCGTCGTACTTCCCTCGGATCTGCACTATGAAGTCGGCCGAGCGGTGCTCGAAGCAGGCCGGCATTTGCTTTTGGAAAAGCCAATGGCGCTGAACCTCGCGCACTGCGACGAGCTGATCGCCCTGGCCCGTTCGCAAAAGCGGCTGTTGGCGATTGGCCATGAGCTACGGCTCTCCTCGCTGTGGGGAAAAGTGAAGCAGCTCGTCGACGAAGGCGCCATCGGCGAGCCGCTCTACGCCTTGATCGAGCTTTGGCGGCGGCCCTATCGGCTTGGGTCGGACGGCTGGCGGTATGACATCGGCCGCGTGGGCAGTTGGATCCTGGAGGAACCGATCCACTTTTTCGATCTTGCCCGCTGGTATTTTTCCCGTGTGGGCGAGCCGCTGAGCGTCTTCGCCCAGGCGAATGGCAAACGGCCCGAGCATCCGGAGTTGCACGACAACTTTTCCGCAATGGTGACGTTCCCCGGCGGACGCTACGCGGTCATCACGCAGACCTTGGCCGGCTGGGAACACCATCAAACCGTCAAGCTCACGGGCACCGACGGAGCCCTCTTGGCAAGTTGGAGCGGCGCGATGGACCGCACCTTTGAGCCCATCTTTCGGTTGCAGCGGCTCGACGGCGATTGGGCCCTCGACGTGCCGATCGAGAAGAAGAGCGGCGAGGTCTACGAACTGGTCGACGAGATTGCCGCCTTCGCACAAGCCATCCGCGACGGCACGTTGCCGCCTTGCACGGGCGAAGACGGCCGTTGGTCGGTGGCCCTTTGCCTCAAGGCCGAGCGATCGCTGGCCGAGGGCAAGCCCATTTCGTTGGTAGACGGTAGACAGTAGACGGTAGACGGGGCACGAAAACCTGGATGGCCCGACCTCACACGTTCTTGATGCCACTTCCCTACTTTCCACTTTCCACTTTCCACTCTCTACCCCATGACCACCGAGACGCTCTTCTTGTCTATCGGCGCGGTCACGCTGGCTGGCTTCGTACAAGGGCTTACGGGCTTCGGCTTCGGGATGACGGCCATGTCGCTCCTGCCACTGCTGTTGAGCCTGGTCGATGCCCAGGCCATCGTGACGCTGACCAGCTCGGCGGCCTGCCTGCTGATGGCGGCGGTGACTTTGCGCGACGTCCCCTGGTCGGGCCTGCCGCGACTGTGGCTAGGAACGATCGTTGGCGTGCCGATCGGCTTTGCGCTGCTCGAATCGCTGCCGCGCACCATGATCACGCGCGTGCTGGGGCTGATGCTCTGTTCGATGGTGCTCTTCGAGTTCGTCGCCACGCGACGGACGTCGCTGCGCTGGCCGAATTGGGTGGAGCCGATCGTCGGCCTGGCCAGCGGCATCCTCACCGGTGCCTTCAACATCGGCGGGCCGCCCTTGGTGGCCTGCATCTACTCACATCCCTGGCCGAAAGAGAAACGCGTCGCCGGTCTGACCGCCGTGTTTCTTAGCGGCGGCCTGGTCCGCGTCTCACTCTTGCTAAGATATAATGAGTTGCCCGCTGAAGCCTGGACCGCCTCGGCCTGGGCGCTCCTGCCGATGTTAATGGCCATTCTCTGCGGCAACCGGCTGCTCAGGTCGATACCCGAGCGGCCCTTGCGGACGGGCGTGTTTGTCGTGCTGCTTTGTCTGGGCGGAAGGTATTTGGTTGCCGGTTGAGAGACGAGGGAATTAGGAGTGGGGCGTGACGAATGCCGAATGACGAATGACGAAAGAAGCCCGAATGACGAAGTCCGAAAGAATGCTTGACGTTGGTCAATCGAACATGCCGGGCCAGCTAACGCACGATGGCAAGCCGTTCCCGTTAGTGGTGGTATGCCGTTCGTCGGAGACGACACTGGCCGACGCGATCGCGTGGCTGGCGGAGCGCCGCCAAGAGTTCGAAGAGGGGGCGGCTGAACACGGCGCGGTTCTCTTTCGTGGCTTTCCGCTGACGACGGCCGAAGATTTTGATCGCTTTGTGACGGCCTTTGACTGGCCGAATTTTGCGTATGACGAATCGTTGTCGAACGCCGTGCGCGTGAACCGCACGCCGCGTGTCTTCACCGCCAACGAGGCGCCTCCTACCGTCACCATCTTTCTGCACCATGAGATGGCTCAGACGCCGATCTATCCCAGCAAGCTGTTTTTCTTTTGCGAGCAACCGGCTGAGGAAGGGGGCGCCACGCCGCTCTGCCGCTCCGATATTTTGTGGCGGAAGCTGGCCGAGCGTTGCCCGTCGTTTGCAAGCGATTGTGCCACCAAGGGCCTGCGTTACACCAACGTGATGCCTTCTGCCAACGACGCCAGTTCGGGCATGGGTCGAAGCTGGCAGAGCACCCTGCGGGCCGAGACGCGCGAGCAGGCTGAAGGGCGGCTGGCCACCTTGGGCTATGAGTGGCAATGGCTCGACGACGGCTGCTTACGGGCAACGACGCCGGTGTTGCCCGCCGTCCGCGACCTGCCCGACGGCCGGCGGACATTTTTCAATCAACTCATTGCGGCGTATTGCGGTTGGAAAGACAGCCGCAACGATCCCTCCAAGTCAATCACCTATAGCGACGGCGCGCCGCTGGACGGCGCCGCCGCTGTCACCGCCGCGGAACTGGCCGAGGAACTCACTTTCGATCTCGCCTGGCGCCGAGGCGACGTAGCACTCATCGACAACTTCGTCGTCATGCACGGCCGCCGCACCTTCCGCGGCACGCGCAAAGTGCTGGCTTCGCTGGTGGCCTAGGCGAAACGCCCAGTCGTTGCCTGTCGGCCGTCAATAAATGCCGGCGTTGATGTAGGGTGGGACGAGCGAAGCGAGTCCCACCATAAATAAATTACGCATGGTGGGACTCGCTTCGCTCGTCCCACCCTACCCATGATTGTCTT
>DASSFG010000531.1:0-2804 GCA_035694685.1 Pirellulales bacterium | reverse complement strand
AGCGTGATCGAAACCGGTGCCCGTTTTCTTCTCGATCCACGTACGAAACACGAACCGACGCTGGTTTCGCCCGATGCTGCTGCTCGCTCACGCCGCATCGATTTTCTCTGCCGGGCGATCGATGCCGCCGGAGAGCTGGCTAGCGACTGCGTGTCGCTCTGGTCGGGCGTGGTTCATGACGGGGCCGGTTCCACGGTCGCCTGGGACCGTCTGCAGGACGGCCTGTCGAAAACGCTCGACTATGCCCAGGCGAGGCGCGTGAGCGTCGGCTTTGAACCGGAGCCCGGCATGTTGATCGACACGATGCAGCAATACGACGAGTTGGTTCGCCGCCTGGCTCATCCCGCCTTGCGGCTCACGCTCGACGTCGGCCACCTGCACTGCCAGGGCGAGTTGCCGCTGGTCGACTACCTGGCCCGCTACTCGCAGCAGTTAGTGAACGTCCATATCGAAGACATGCGTCGCGGGGTCCACGAGCATCTCATGTTTGGCGAGGGGGAAATCGACTTTTTGCCTGTAATGCGGTATCTTAACGGGTGCGGGTATGCCGGCGGGATCCATGTCGAGCTCAGCCGGCATAGCCATGACGGCCCCCAGGCCGCTCGTCGGGCGTTCGCTTTTCTCGCTCCGTTGATGGCGTCGTGATGCGGCGCAGCTTATAAGAGATCTATGCAACTTGCCGTGTTGGGCACCGCCGGCTACCACCCTAACGAAACGCGCCACACCGCGTGTTTCATGTTGCCGGAGGTGGGCGTCGTGCTCGACGCCGGCAGCGGCTTCTTCCGTGTCGGTCCGCGGCTGGTCACCGACGAGCTCGACATCTTTCTGACGCACACGCACCTCGATCACGTTTTCGGCCTCACGTTTCTGTTCGACGTGCTCTGCGGCAAGGAGATGAAACGCGTCGACGTGCATGGCGAGGCCGCCAAGATCGCGGCGGTGCGCGATCACCTGTTGAACGAACTGCTTTTCCCCGTCGCCTTGCCGTGCGAGTACCGCGTGTTAGACGGGCCGGTGTCGTTGGCCAAGGGCGGCGTGCTGAGTTACTTTCCCCTGGCGCATCCGGGCGAAACGGTCGGCTTCCGGCTCGATTGGCCCGGTCATTCTTTGGCTTACGTCACCGACACCACCGCCGAGGTGAAGGCCAACTACGTAGAAAACATCCGTGGCGTCGACCTGCTCATTCATGAGTGCAACTTCACCGACGAGCATCGTGATCAGGCCATCCTCACCGGACATAGCCACACCACCCCCGTGGCGCAAGTGGCCAAGCGCGCCCAGGTGGGTGAGTTGCTGCTCGTTCATCTCAATCCGATCAGCGGCAACGATCACGACCCGGTGGATCTCGAGGTCGCTCGGGCCATCTTTCCCAAGACGAACCTGGCTCGGGACAATACGGTTGTCGAATTCTAAACGGCCGTGCGCGATTACCGGGCAGCGAACACGTCGAGAGAGTGGCGGTGGCTGGGGCAGAGCTTGGCCATGCTGGATCCTAAAAACCGATTTGGTATTGCGGCCAAGCGATGCCCCGGAGCACCACCCACCGGGGCATCGCCGCGGCATAACGCTCCAAGCGAGCTCAACTGTCGAGCAGCCGCGTCTCTGCCCCAGCCACCGATGCCGCAGCACCCGGTAAATCGCGCGCGGCTATTAGGCGCTAGCGATCATCGGCCCGCGCAATGACTGCCACGCCAACGGCCCGGGCTCCCGCCCGCACCAACAATCTGGCGATTTCATTGGTCGTCGCGGCCGTGGTCAATACGTCGTCTATCAACAGCACGGACTTACCGGCGAATTTTGAGGCGCGGCGCACGCGAAACGCTCCGCGCACGTTGGCCAAGCGTTCGGGCGGCGAAAGACCGCTTTGCGGGCGAGTGAAGCGGCGACGCACAATGAGCCCGCCTGCCAGCGTCGAATTCAGCCGTCTGGCAAACACGTCGGCCAAAGTAGCCGCGCTGTTCGTGCCACGAAACCAGCGACGGAGCCAGTGCATCGGCACCGGCGCCACGAGGTCGGGACGCCAGGCGCCGATCTCCATGCCAAAACGCTGCCAAGTCCATTCCGCCAGGGCCGCCGTCAGCGGCTCTTCGCGCGCCTGTTTCATCCGCAGTACCGCCTCGCGCAATTCAGCTTCGTAGTCGCCCAGCGACCAAGCTCGCGAAAAGTGCAACCCTTCGCCCACGCATTGCGGACAACCCTCGTCAGTCACCAGCGCCTGACGTAGCGTGAGAGCGCACCGCGGACAGCGCGGCGGTGCCGTCGGCGCCAACTTGAACTGACAGGCCGCGCACAACAGCGGCTGCTGCGTCACCTCCAATTCGCCGTCGCATAGAGCACACCGCGCCGGGAAAAGCAGGTCGTTGAGGCGTGCCGACCAAAACTTAACCGTTCGTGGCGCTCGTCGGATGACTTCTGCTGCTACCGATTTATCTGGCATCGAGGAAGCGCCTCCTGGATTTTGGCCACGCCTTCGGCGCTAACGAGCGTGTCTTCGAGATCAAGCCTTTCCAGTTGTGTAAGCTTAGACAGATGCACGACGCCAGCGTCGGTGATCGCAGTCCTGTTCAAACCGAGCCATTTCAGAGGCAAGTCTCGCAAATGAACTAACCCGGCGTCAGTTACTCTGGTTTCGTCAATGAAAAGCGCGCGCAGCCCAGCCAATTGCTCAGGTGCTCTAGCCCTTTATCACCGATGTCTGTCTTACTCGCCCACAGCACATCGACCACCAAAAAACATTCGAGATGTCGCAGGTCGTCATCCTGGATCGCAGTCTGATCGACAAAGACTTTGTCTTCATTCCAACT
>DASSFG010000530.1:0-13229 GCA_035694685.1 Pirellulales bacterium | reverse complement strand
CCAGCGTGCCCGAGCCGATGCCTTCGCGCCAGGGGAAGCAAGCGCCCTGGTAGTGGCCTTGCACCTTCTCCAGAAAGCAACGCATGATCGTGCTGGCCGATTGATCGCCCACGAAGAGCTGATTGGCGAAGGGGCCGAATTTTCCGTCCGTCGTGTCGCAGGCAATGCCGCTGGCCGATTTGCCCATCTTATCGTAAGGAAACAGGATGGTCGGCGGCTCGTACTCCGGAATTTTTTTGGCCTCGACCATGAAACGGCTGCCGCTCTCAGGGTCTTTGGGCCGAGGGCCCATCATGGCCTCGGCCAGTTCGTACCAGCGATTTCCGCCCGGGTGGCCCACGAACTTGCCGGGTATCAAGTGCTTCAGCGCGCAGGTGCCGTTCCATGGCCCTTGGTTGTCGGTATAGAACACCTCGCCCAGGCCGTTCATGCCGATGCCGCCGGGCGAGCGAATGCCGCTGGCCGTGGGAATCAGCTTGCCATCGGGCGTAATTCGTACGCACCAGCCGCGATACTTGCCATTGCTATCGAACGAGCCGGTCAGGCAAAGCACGATCCACAGGTTCCCCTCGGGATCAAACTTCGATCCAAAGGCGTACTCGTGGTAGTCGCCAGTAATCTCCCACTCGTCGTTCACCAGCTCGTACTGGTCGGCCTCGCCGTCGCCGTCAGTGTCGCGCAGCCGCGACACGTCTGAGCGCTGCGTGACGTACAGCCAACCGTCGCGATACGCCAGTCCAAGCACTTCGTGCAGGCCGTGGGCAAAGCGCTTGTATTGACTGGCTTTAACTTCGGGGGCAAAGGGGTTTCCGATCATCCAGATTTCTCCCCGACGCGTGGCGAGTGCTAAACGGCCGTCGGGCAAAAGCTGTAGTGCCCCGGACTCCAGAACGGCGCGGGCGGGCGTTTCGAATCGCGTCAGCGGGTAATAGTCGTTTTCGCTGGGTGGCTTGTCGTCTGCCCCTATCGAACCAACGGCGGCCAGCGACAGCAGAAATACTGTGAAGATCATTTTGCAAGGCATAGTGCCCAGCATAATTCACAGTTGCCAAATGGTGTAGTCGCGCTGTCAGTAGCCACCGAGTGGCAGGAAAGGATTGGCATTGCTTTACCGACTGCTTGGAGGATGGGCTTCCTAGCCCGTCACCCGAAACGATGACGGCCTAGAGGGCCATCCTCCATTGATTCACGCTCCCCCGCAGATCCGATCCCGACCGTGATTGACCAACCGGCGTGGCGTCCCTATCATCCACCGCGAACGGCTTGAGCGATGGCGTTTGAGCCGCAAGCTATGGGATCACGAGCATTGAATCTTGCTTTACAGGCCAGTCGGCTACTTCCCCAGCGGCGTTCGTTGGCCGCGCCGCACTCCGCGCACCTGGTCGGCATTGCGGGGGCAGGCATGCGCGCCTTGGCTGACGTGTTGCTCGGGCGAGGGTGGTCCGTTACCGGGTCTGATTTGCTACCTGACAGCGTCTCTTGGTTGGCAGAAAGAGGCGTGCCCGTCCATTCCGGTCATGCTGCCGGGCACGTGCCGGCAGAAGCCGGCTTGGTCGTCTATAGCGATGCCGTCGACCGACACAACCCAGAGCGCCAAAGGGCCAGTGAGCTCGGACTGCGGCAGTATAGCTATCCCCAAATGATGGGCGAGCTGATGAAAGCACGCGTGGGGCTGGCTGTGGCAGGCACGCACGGTAAGAGCACCACCACGGCGCTCGCCGCTCGAATTCTCATCGACGCCGGGCTCGACCCAACCGTGGTTGGCGGCGGCACGCCTTTAGGCCGCTGCACCGGCGGACGGCATGGGTCAGGCCGTCAATTGCTGGTCGAAGCGTGCGAGTATCGCCGCAACTTCCTGCAGCTTTGCCCCACCATGGCCGTGCTGACCGGCATCGAACATGACCACTTCGATTGCTTTGCTTCGCTCGGCGATGTCGAAGCCGCCTTTGCGGAATTCGCCGGCAGGCTGCCAGCAAAAGGGACGCTGATTGTCAACGCCGGATGCCCGATTTCCCGGCGGATTGTGGCGAGTGTACGCTCGCAGGTGGTGACGTTCGGCATCGATTGCGGGGCCGACTGGCAGGCCGCCCGGTTGCGGCACGACGGCGGCCAATATCAGTTTGATCTTGTCGGGCCCGGCGGCCCCATCGCCGATGTTCGACTTCGCATCGCCGGTCGGCATAACGTGTTGAACGCCGTGGCTGCGGCGGCTTTGGCGGCCCGGGCAGGTGCCGACGAACGCTCGATCGTCCGCGGATTGCGGGAATTCCGAGGGCTGGAGCGACGGTTAGAACGGGTCGGGCAGTGGCATGGCTCGCTCTGGTACGACGATTATGCCCACCATCCCACCGAGGTGTCGGCCGCCCTGGCCACCGTCAGGCAGATGTTCCCCAACCGCCGATTATGGTGTATCTTTCAGCCGCACCAACAATCGCGAACGCTGGCCCTGCTGGACGAATTCGCCGACAGTCTGCAAAATGCCGATCGTGTGGCAATTGCCGAAGTGTATTCCGCCCGAGAGCCGGGCGGCGTCGCCAGCGGCGCGGTTGCGGCCAGGCTGGCCGGCCGCACCCGGGCGCGCGGCGCCGAGGTGCTGGTGGAACATGAGCTGGGGCGAATTGCCGAGGAAGCGGGTGGCCAAATTGCCGCGGGCGACATTTTGTTGACGCTGGGCGCAGGCGATATTCGGAAGGTTTGGAATGGCTTTACAGGACGAATTCGAAGCTATCGTGCGGCCGGCTGAACCGCTGGCGCCGCATACGTGGTTTCATTTAGGCGGCCCAGCCGAGTATTTCGCCGAGCCTGCCAACCCCGACGAGTTGAGCCGGCTGGTCGAGCGCTGCCGCCAAGAAGACCTGCCCATCAGGATTCTAGGCGGAGGCTCGAACGTGCTGGTGCGCGACGAAGGCGTGCCGGGCATCGTGGTGCATTTATCCGAGGAGGGATTCGGCCAGGTCGAGGTCCGCGGCCAACGCGTGATTGCCGGCGGCGCAGCTAAGCTGGGACATGTGATTTCCATCGCCGTGCGTGAAGGGTTGGGCGGTCTGGAAACCTTGGTGGGCATTCCGGGCACCATCGGCGGCGCGCTGCACGGCAATGCCGGCAGCCGCGGCGGCGACATCGGCCAGTGGACCGAGGGGGCCACGGTGCTCACGCTCAACGGCGAGGTCGTCGAACGGACTCGCGAAGAATTAGTGTTCGCCTATCGGCAGAGCAGTCTCGACGAACTGGTGATCCTTTCGGCAGACTTTGAGCTGGAAGAAGACAATCCAGATGAGCTCACCAAGCGCATGCAGCAGCAATGGATTGTCAAGAAAACGGCCCAGCCGTTGGCCCATCAAAGCGCCGGCTGCATCTTCAAGAACCCGCGCGGCATGAGCGCCGGTATGCTGATCGAGCAGGCTGGCCTGAAAGGCACCCGCGTGGGCGGCGCCGAGGTGAGCGAACGGCATGCCAACTTTATCGTCGCCGAACCCGGCGCGACGGCGCAGGACGTCTTGCGGCTGGTGGAGTTGGTCCGCAGCCGTGTGGCCGACCGGCTGGGGGTCGACTTGGAGTTGGAAATCGAAATTTGGTAGTGCAGAATCGTTTAACCGCTGGCGGGTGCCTTCCGGGTGCGGCCCGCGCGGCCGCGGCATCTGGCAACGACAACCATGGCATAGAGCGTCTTTCATCGCTTTGCCCTCGCGGACGCCGTTGGCGGCCGGTTAAACGAAGGACTTTCAAACGATCAGATAGGCAAGCCCATCAAGGAGGATGGCTATGTACGAGTATGAGAAGCGCCCTTGGCGTGTCGTGCTGCTGGCCGGCGGAGATTCGGCCGAGCGAGAAGTCAGTCTCACCAGCGGACGTGCCGTAGCGCAAGCGCTTTCTTCCGCCGGTCATCACCTGCAAACAGTCGACCCGGCGGCAACCGAACTGGAGAAAGTCGACTGGTCCGATGCCGACGTCTGCTTCATCGCCCTTCACGGCGGTGCCGGTGAAGATGGGCAAGTTCAAGCTCGCTTGGAGCAAATGGGCATCTCGTACACCGGTAGCGGGCCGCGGGCGTCGCAGCTCGCCATGAGTAAGTCGGCGGCCAAAGAACGTTTTTTGGCCACCGGCGTACCAACGGCCGACTTTCTACTGCTGGAGGGCGATATACTTCACGCGGCCGACAATAACGTAGGTCAGGCTTTCCAGCCTGACTGCGTGACTCGAGGCGACGTCAGGCTGGAAAGCCTGACCTACGGCGAACCGGACCGCCGGCGCGTCGACGCACTCGGCTTTCCGCTGGTGGTCAAGCCCGACCGGCAAGGCAGCAGTCTTGGCGTGGGGTTTGCGCAAGGTGCCGAGGAATTGCGATCGCGAGTCGCCGCTGCACGTCAGTTTGATTCAGCCGTCCTTATCGAGCGCTGGATCGACGGGCGAGAGTTTACCGTGGCGGTGCTCGGCCGTCGGCCGCTGCCGTTGTTGGAAATTGTGACCCCGCGAGGCTTGTTTGATTACGAGGCCAAGTATGAAGACGCGCTGACGGAGTATCGCTTCGAGCACGGCCTGCCAGCAGCCGTCGCCGAACGCCTGGTTGCCGCGGCCGTCAGCGCGGCGGAAGCGCTCGACACGTCGGGGCTGGTGCGCGTCGATCTGATGCTCGACCGCGGCGGCCAGCCCTGGGTGCTGGAAGTCAATACCTCGCCCGGGCTGACCGATCATAGCCTGGCGCCGAAGGCCGCGGCGCAGTGCGGCATGGACATGGTTGCCCTCTGCTCCTGGATGATTCGTGACGCCTTGGCAGCGGAGGTGCGATCATGACACCCCAAGATAAGCCCGCAACCAAGGCGGAAAAGTCTCCTGACCGTCGCCGAAGAAAACGGCCCGCGGTGCTGATGCTCGTCGCGGTGCTCGTGGCGGTGGCGGTGGGCAGTGGGGGGTATGCCTTGTGGAAATCCGTCAGCAAGCGGGTGCTGGCCGCGCCGCAATTTGTGGTGAAGGCGGAAGCAGTTACCGTTACTCCGCCTCCCGCTTGGGTGCGCAGTGACGTGAAGGTTGAAGTCGTGCGCGAGATTGAGCTGGCAGGTCCGGTGTCGATTCTCGACGACGACCTGGGTGAGCGGTTCTACGAGGCGTTTGCCGCGCATCCCTGGGTAAGCAAGGTGGTGCGCGTGCTCAAGCGGCCACCGGCGGGGGTCGAGGTGGAGCTCATCTACCGTCGTCCCGTGCTGATGGTGCTCGTGCCCGACGGCCTGTTGCCGGTCGATGGCCAGGCGGTGCAGCTTCCCACGGCGGATTTTTCGGCTTTGGAAGCGCAGCGCTATCCGCGCATCGACGTGGGCCACGCCACTCCGCCGCCGGCGGGCACGCGTTGGAGCGATCGGCGCGTGGTCTCGGCCGCGGCCTTGGCGGCCGCGCTCATCGACGACTGGCAAGAGTTGGGATTGCACCATCTCGCGTTCGCTCACGAATCGTCCTCGGCCGGCGCTTTTGAGTTCGAGCTATTTACCAAGAAGGGTTCGTGTGTGGCTTGGGGAGTAGCGCCAGGCGACAGCGAGGCGGAGCGAGCGGCCACCGCCGACAAGTTGTCGCGTTTGCGTCAATATGCGGCCGAGCACGGCACGCTCGACGGCGCGCGTGGCCCGCAAAACCTCGACGTACGCAGTCCGCACGGCGTCGAGGTCACTCCCCGCGCCGCCGCCCGGCCGGTCGAGCATCGGTAGCCGCCAGGCTCACTCCGGCCTGTGCGAAAGGCGGCTTTGCGATGGTGACTATGGTCTACCGTACCGAAGGGTCGCAACCCTTTGGAGTGCGGCGATTTATCGCCGCTATGGCTTGCGGCGGAGCCGCTTTCTTTGGATGCATCGGCCGCTGCTGCCTAAATCCGCGTTTCAACGTAGCGACTTCCCGCCCAACACACCGCATCCTCGCATCGTTATTGACGGCCACGACGAGTGCGCCGCAGAACCGGTGCCCTTTTTCAACAGGTGGGAATGCACAACTCTACCTCCGCCGGAGCAAGCTCGGGGGTGGCGGAGCTTTCTTGGCGTTGAGGACCTCTTGCCAGGCGGCGAGCAAGCGAGGCATGGCAGCCGGACTGCGGTTGGCGAAACGCGCAAACGCAGTAACGGTCTTTTCGGCCAAGGCGAGGTCGTCGGGCCGATCGAGGGCGAGCGAAAGATAAACAAGATTGCCGGCCGTGACGGAGTTGCCCGAGGGGGTGGCCGAGTCGACCGGATCTTTCGTGCGCGCCAGCAGTGCTTCGTGGTCGTTGGAGGTGAAGAAGTAGCCTCCAAAACGATCGTCCCAGAAGAGGTCGTGCTGGATCGTGGAGAGTTCCGCGGCGGCCTTCAGCCAGCGCTCTTCGCCGGTGGTTCGGTGCAAGGCGAGCAGCCCGTCAATGAAAAAGGCGTAATCGTCGAGGTACGCATTGAGCCTGGCCTGGCCGGCAGTGTACGTGTGCCACAGGCGGCCTTCCGGCGTCCTCAGGTGCGTAAGGACGGCATCGGCGGCGCGACGGGCATCGGCAAGATACGAATCGTCTCCCAACCGGCGGCCCGCGTCGGCCAAGCCGCGAATCATCAGACCGTTCGCGCTCGTGAGCATTTTGGTATCGGTCAACGGCCGTTTGCGTTCGTTACGCGCGGCGAGCAATTTCTGGCGGCAGGGACGCAGCCGCTCTTCGAGCGCGGCCGCGCCGAGCTTGCGCCGCGCGGCCGTTTCCGCCAGGGGACGAGCGAACTGGATCACGTAGCGGCCCTCGAAATTCGGCTCGCGATCGACGCCGTAAGCGTCGGCAAACAGTTCGTATTCAGCGGGTTCGAGTGCCGACTGAATTTGTTCACGCGTCCAAACGTAATAGGCGCCTTCGTCTCCGTCGGTTTCGGCGTCGAGCGCCGAGTAAAAGGCGCCGCAGGCGTCGGTCATCTCGCGGCGGATGAATTCGAGTATCTCTTTGCAAATCTGGCGGAATTCATCGCGCTGGGTAAGCTGCCAGGCTTCGGCATAGACACTGGCAAGCTGGGCGTTGTCGTAGAGCATTTTTTCGAAGTGCGGCACGCGCCAGTAGCGATCGGTGCTGTAGCGATGAAAGCCGCCGCCGACGTGGTCGCGGATGCCGCCGGCCGCCATCTTTTCCAGCGTCGTCACCAGCATCCACTGTTCGTCGCCGCCAGGTGCCCGCCGGGCACGCGCAAGCAAGAAGAGCAGGTTCGACGGCTCAGGGAACTTTGGCCGCCGTGGGTTCGTCGCACTGTAACCGAAGCCGCCGAACTGGTCGTCAAACTGGTCGGCCAGGGCCGACGTGGCCGAAGCGACCACATCGTCGTCCAAAGGCTGGGGGGCGATGGCGTCTTTGCCCAGCTCGCGCTTCAAAAACTCGGCCATCTGATCACCGGCCGCCAGTACCTCGTCGGGAGCTTTCTGCCAGCGCTCCACGATCAGCCCGAGCAGCGTGAGCAAGCCGGTGACTTGCTGCGCCGGCTGCCCTTCCTTGGCCGGAGCCATTTCCTTGTCACGGGGCGGAAAATACGTGCCGCCGAAGAAGGGCTTGCCGGTAGGCGTCAAAAAGGCCGTTAACGGCCAGCCGCCTGGCCGCCCGAGGGCGTGCAAGGCGGCCATGTAGATCTCGTCGACGTCCGGCCGTTCTTCGCGATCGACCTTGATGCACACGAAGTGCTTGTTGAGGAACGCCGCGATCTCCTCGTCCATGAACGACTCGCGCTCCATCACGTGGCACCAATAGCAGCTCGAATAGCCGACGGAGAGAAAGATCAGCTTGTTGTCATGCTTGGCTTTGGCCAGCGCCTCGTCACCCCAAGGATACCAATCGACGGGGTTGTGCGCGTGCAGCATCAGATAGGGGCTGGTCTCCTTCGCCAGGCGATTGACGTGACGCTTCGCGGGAGGCTGCTCGTCCGCGATACCGGTCGCCAGAAGCAAGATCGTGGCAAGCGCAACGACAGTCGCCAGACCGGCGAGTGAATGACGAAGCCCGCATGGCGAATGATGAAAGTATGACGAAGTCCGCATGACGAATGACGAATTGGGTGTGTGTTGGCGATTCGTCATGCAGATCTCGGGTTTGGTCGCTTGCGCGCCTACATCATTCCTCAAGGCCCAGCGAGTTGAGAAAGTCGTCTAAGGCCGCTTCGTCGTCGCCTTTGGCAGCGGCTTTGTTTGCGGCGCCCTTGGCTGCGGGGGCTTTTTCGGCCGGTGCAGGGGGCGATTTCTGCGGTGCCGGCGCCGGCGCTGAATCGTCGGCAAGGCGGAAAACCGCGGCGCTATCGTCCTCATCGGGTTCCGCGTCGGCAGAAGAATCCTTCAAGAAGCTGAAGCTGGGCGCACTCGACGCCACGGAGCCCGTTGAGTCCGACGCCTCCTCGTCGAGGAAATCGAAGCCGTCGTTGTCCGCGGTAGCCGGCGATGCTTCTTCGTCGGCTGGCGCCGCAGACAGCGCCGCCTCGACCGCGGCGGCCGGCGCCTGAACCGTGTCGTCTTCTTCGTCTGCCTTTGAGGGCTCATCATCTGCTTTTGATGTCGACGCCGCAAACGGCAGGTCGTTGTCAACGGCCTCGCCGTTGGCCGCCACGGCGTTGCTCGGCGCTGCGCCGAGTACGGGAAACTCGCCGGCATGTTCGTAGTCGGCGCGAAAAGTCAGCGGTCCGATGGTCAGGCTCTGGCCTGGCTTGAGCAGGCTCTCTTTGATGCGCTCGCCGTCAATCACGGTGCCGTTGAGCGAGCCGTTATCTCGCACGACGAGTGCGCCGTCCAGCTCAAAAATCAAACAATGATGGCGGCTGACCGAAGCGTGCGAGACCGTGACGTCGGCATCGCGGCTGCGGCCGATCATGGCCGGCAGCTTCAGCTTGACCTCCGACTTATTTGCCTTGCCGCCAACCACTACGAGCTTGGCTTCCATCGCGTCTATCCGTTCCGAGATTCGCGTCGAGTTGAATTCTTGCCGTCCGCGCAGACCGCCACGGACGAAGATTTGCCTCCAAGTCGTTACTATAACTGCCCCTGCGTCGAATGCAACCAGAGAGGGCAAAGCCGAAGGCGCGTCTTGAAATCGTCACTGTTGGAGGCCACAATCTGGTTACTTTTACGCCCAGGCCCTTGCAGATTGGGAGTTTGCCCGTGGAACCGAAACCACGCAGCCACCGACGGCAATTCTTGAAGACCACCGCGGCCATCGCGGCGGCCCCGACCATCGTGCCGGCCAGCATTTTCGCCAAAGACGACCAGCCCGCGCCCAGCGACCGCGTGGTCGTTGGCTCCATCGGCACGGGCGACCTCGGCCGGCGGCATCATCTGGCTAACAAGCTGTTGCCTAACAAGCGGATCCAAGTGGCCGCCGTTTGCGACGTCGATCGCAACCATCGAGAAGAGGCCGCCAAGATCGCGTTGGAAAAAACCGGTCGGCGCGTGAGCATCTATAAGGATTTCCGCGATCTTTGCGACCGGCAAGACATCGATGCCGTGCTGATCGCCGTGCCCGATCACTGGCATGCACTGTGTGCCATCTACGCCATGGAGTCGGGCAAAGACGTTTACTGCGAAAAGCCGCTCACGCTGACCATCGACGAAGGCCAGAAGATGGTCGAGACGGCCCGCCGCTACGGCACGGTGTTTCAGACCGGCAGCCAGCAGCGCAGCGACCGGCGCTTTCGCCTGGCTTGCGAACTCGTCCGAAATGGCAAGCTTGGCAAGCTCCAGCGCGTCGATACCTACATCGGCGGCATCGACGCGGGAAGTTGGCAGCCGGCGACCACGCCCCCGCCCGAGCTCGACTGGAACTTCTGGCTTGGCCCGGCGCCGTACGCCGATTACTTTCCCAACCGCTGCCACTACCAGTTTCGCTGGTTCTCCGATTATTCTGGCGGCAAGATGACCGACTGGGGTGCCCATCACAACGACATTGCTCAATGGGCCATCGGTGCCGACGGCTCCGGGCCGGTGAAGGTGAAAGGGAGCGGAACATACGCCGAAAATGGTCCACACGACGTGCCCAACGAATTCGACGTCGATTATACCTACGCCAACGGCGTGGAATTGCATTGCCATAGCCAGGGCGAAAATGGCATCAAGTTCACCGGCGGCGACGGTTGGCTGTTCGTGAGCCGCGGCCGAATCGAGGTGCAGCTCGGCGACAAGAATTGGAAAGAGTACGACGAGCTGCTCAAAGACTTCAATCCCGACTCGTTCGAAACCAAGCTCTACGTCAGCCACGATCATCACGAGAACTGGCTCGACTGCATCAAAAGCCGCGAACGGCCGATCTGCGATGTGGAAATCGGCTATCGCTCGGTCACCGTCTGTCACTTGGGCAATCTCGCCATCAGGCTGGGCCGCGAATTGAAATGGGATCCGGAGAAAGAACAGTTTGTCGGTGACGAGCAGGCCAATTTGCTGACCAGCAAGCCCATGCGCGCACCGTGGAACGTTTAACAGAGCGGTCTTAGGACTTAGATCTTAGGACGTCTCGCCAAGAGCTAACCGCTAAAGCCTAAGACCTAAGTCCTATAACCTAAGACCTAAAACCCAAGGACTTTTTATGCCTTCCGTTGACGAGCTCGCTGGACAATTGAATTCGAACGATCAACCGGCCGTGTATCGCGCGAAGCGGGCACTGGCCGAGATGTCGGCCGCCGCGGGTACGCCCGGCAAGGCCGCAGAGCGGGCCGAACTGGCCGCCGCGTTGGCCAAGGCGGAGATTGCCAAGAACGAAAAAGGCGACGCGGCAAAGTATAACCCCAAGGCCCGGGGCGAATTGGCCCGTAGCCTGAGCGAGCTGGCAGGCGACAGCGAAGTGCCCGCCTTGAAAGAGGCGCTGAGCGACTTCGATGCGCGCGAGATGGCCCGCTTTGCCCTCGATCGCATGACCTGTCAATCGGCGACGGATGTATTGTGCGACGCGGCACTCAATGCCGTGGGCGTCGAGTTCCGCATCGGGGCCATTCACGCGCTGGGGCGCCGTAACGGCTCGCAAGTGGTCGATGTGCTGAAGGGCTGCGCCGGCGACAACGACCCTGAGATTCGTCTGGCAGCAATTGAATCTCTTTCCTACCACACCGACGCCAGTGCCGACACGCTGATGGTCGAGGTGGGCAAACACCCAGGCCAGCGCGCCGGGCTGCGGGCCACCAAAGCCCGCGTGCGCCTGGCAGCGAAGCTGGCCTCCGTGGGACAAAAAGACGCTGCCAGCCGGATTTACCAATCGATTGCACAAAGCGATTCGGCAGCGGCTGCACAAAAAAAAGCCGCCGGCCTGGGCTTGGCCCAGCTTGGTTAGCGCTTGACCGATTTCCACCCGTCGGTAAACTTCGCATAGTCGTTCTGTTTGCTGCGGCGCATCCGTGGGTTGCGCCTTTTTTCATTGACAGGGGGAGCGCATGGCGACCGCTCGTTTTTTTGCTTTTGGTTTGCTGGCAGCATGCTTCCTTCCGGGCTGTTCCGGATCGAAAGGCCCGGCCACGGTCCCAGTTACGGGCGTCGTGAACTACCGTAACACGCCCGTTGACGGCGCGTCCGTAGTGTTTTCACCTACGTCTGCCGGGCCAACCGCCGTCGGCATGACCGATGCGCAAGGCCGTTACACGCTCTCGACGGGTGAAAAAACGGGCGCCGTGCCCGGCGATTACAAGGTCACGGTCGTGAAATCGCGGATCGAGGGACCGACCATGACCGACGAGGAACGCAACAAATACGTTCAGGAACACGAGGGCGCCAGCCCGCCGACACCGGTTAGCAAGAACCTGCTGCCGGAAAAGTACGTTTCGACGCAGACCAGCGATTTGAGCGTGACGGTCAAGTCGGGCGAGAACGACATACCGCTCAATCTGACGGATTGATCAGCGTTTGGCGGGTCGAGTCTCCGCCAGCATCGGGCCGAGTTCCTGGACGAAGTCGCGCACGTCTTTGAACTCCCGGTAAACGCTCGCGAAGCGGACAAAGGCCACCTGGTCGATGTCGCGTAGCTGTGACATCGCCATGTCGCCCAGGTGGCGGCTGGTCACTTCAGTGTCGAAATTGGCATAGATGTCGTTCTCGATGTTGGCCACGATGGCCTCGATCTGCTCGTCGCTGATCGGCCTCTTCCAGCAGGCCTTTTGCAGGCCGGTTGTGATCTTTCCGCGGCTGAACGGCTCGCGCACTCCGTCCTTCTTGACCACCTTGATGGCAGGCTCCTCAACGCGTTCGTAGGTCGTGTACCGGCGGTGGCAAGTCGAACACTCGCGCCGACGACGAATGGCAAAACCATCGTCGCTGGCGCGCGAGTCGATCACACGGTCGTTATCTTTGCGGCAATAAGGGCACTGCATTGGTCGCTATTATCAGCGACCGTTGCGCGGGATGCAACATTCGGGCCTCGATTCAACCGTACTGTTTTAAGGCAGTGGCCGCTTACGGCGCCACGCCGGTGATGGCTTCGGTCCCATACTTGGAACCCATCATGCCCCACACGCCGTACATGCTGGGGCCGCCGGTGACCTCCGGGGCGGAGATGTTGCCCGTGTCGATGGCCTCGCTGATGAACCGTACGGAGCCGTCGGCCATTGAGGCCAACGCTCCGCCGGGGTGAAAGCTGCTGGTGGAGCTGATGCCCCAGTCGCCGTCCCAGGTGGTGACCACGCAAGAGGGGCTGTTGGGCGGCAGGACGGTGCTGAAGCCCACGTAGGGCACGGTGCCGTCGGGCCAGCGCATGCCGGCCCAGGCGGCGGTTACCACGCCGCCCCCCGTGTTATAGTTCAGCCCTATTCCGGTCGCCATACAGGTGGCCGGATTGTTGTTCATGTTTGAAACGTTTTGGGCGATGCCGCCCCGGAGCTGTGTCGATTGCAGACCGATCGCTCGTTCCGAGAGAGCGACGGTGTTGCTGGTGCCGTCCATGATGTCGGCAAAGCTGAATCTTGAATTCACCCCAAACAGCCCGCGCACGAGGGCCTGCTGGTTTTGGCTGATGCTATCGCCAACGCTGAAACAGTAGTTGGTGCGGGCGATGGTCCCGAGGTTGACCAGCTTCTGTCCCGCTTCTGAGGGGCAGATCAGGGCCGGGAGGTTCGTACACCAGGGCTTAAAGTTGCCGTCCCAGGGCACGGGGCCGCCACCGGGATACGGCGTCGTGCCGTTGATGGCGGTCATTACGCCACCGGTCGCAATCTGTTGAGCAAGGGCCTGCTGTTCGATGTAAGGCAGCAGCAACACGAAGGCCCCGATGCGGCCTCCGTTGTTGATCGTGCCCTGGGTCGTTCCGGTCA
>DASSFG010000529.1:0-4393 GCA_035694685.1 Pirellulales bacterium | reverse complement strand
GCCAAGGTGCGGCGTGCAGAGCACGTTGGGCATGCCGAACAAGGGGCTGGTGGTGCATGGCTCCTGAGCGAAAACGTCGAGCGCCACGCCGCCCAGCTTGCCCGATTTCAGGCCTTCAACAAGGGCCGCTTCGTCATAAATGCCGCCACGGGCACAGTTGATCAGCCGCGCACCGGGCCTCAGCAGATTGAGCTCTTTGACGGCAATGAGGTTGCGCGTTTCGGGCGTCAGAGGCGTATGAACGGTGAGATAATCGACGTGGGGAAGCATTTCCGGCACGGTCTTGAAAATTTCGACGCCCAGCTCGCGTGCTCTTTCTTCCGTTACGAACGGATCGTAGCCCAGCACGCGCATCTCCAAAGCGCGGCAGCGCACGGCGACCGCCTGTCCGATGCGGCCCAGGCCGACGATGCCAATGGTCTTGTCGGCGAGCTGCGTGCCCATGTAGCGATTGCGTTCCCAACGGCCGTCGACCAGGCTTTGATTCGCAGCGGCAATGTTCCGCGAGAGGGCCATCATCATGGCGATGGTGTGTTCCGCCGTGCTCAGCGTGTTGCCGGTGGGCGTGTTCATCACCACGATGCCCAGCCGAGTGGCGGCCACCTTGTCGATATTATCGGTACCCACTCCGGCTCGCACGATTGCCTTCAGCCGTCGATTGCCGGCCAGGCTCTCCGCCGTTATCTTGACCCCGCTGCGGAGAATGGCGCCATCGAACTCTGCCAGCGAGGCGCGTAGCTCTTCGCCGGCCAGACCGGTGCGCACTTCGTATTCGACGCCGGGAGCGGCGGCCAGCAAATCGAGACCCTCACGGGCCAAGGTATCGAGAACGATTACTCGGGGCATAATACAACTGGTCGGATCAGTCAATTTGTGCAGAAAATGGCTTGCACTGCCGGGCAAACATAGGAGGATGGCCTTCCTAGGCCGTCGCCGTTTCCGGTGACGGGCTAGGAAGCCCATCCTCCCAAAACGATCGCCCCACCATGCGAGCCTGCACCTGCACCAGTCAAACGTGCAGGATGGCAGGATAGAAGCTTGGGGCCGCGCGGTCAAGGTTCCGCAGAAGCCTGCCGCAGCAGTGTCGACGAAACATCTAGGCGAAAGGCGTCGGCCGGCACTTCGTTACAGAGCCGCCGCAGCGCCTCGGGCAAATGCAGATCGCCCAACGTCTGAAAGCCGACTTCGTGGCACCGGCCAAAGACGAGAAAGCGGCATCCTGCGGCAGTCAAACTGGCCAAAGCTTCGTCACGGGCAGCCTCGCCGCCGTAATACTTCGCCTCGGCGATCCGCAGAATGGTATCGGCGCCGACCACAAACGTGGCTTTGGGAAAGATGGCCGTCTTTTCGATGAACGTGGGAGCGCGGGTGAACCAGAGCGGTTCGTCCGCGGCAAACTGAGCCGCTCGGCGTTCCATCTCAATGAAGTCAATGGGCGGTTTGTCGACATTCACGATCGATAGCTCGTGCTCGACGGTGCGGCCGGTTCGCTCGGCCGCAATTTTCGCCATAGCACGGTGGCCATCGTGCCGCGGGTGAAACGCACCCGCAAAGATAACGCGCCCCGAGAGGTCGGCTTCTTCTGCTTCAACCGCCGACGTACCAGAGCCGGCCAAGCGTTGACTACCGTTCAACAGGCGTTGCCAATCGAGTGGGGCGATTGATCGCACCACTCGAAGTTTCTCGTTCGGCAACAGGCCGCAGTCGAGGCGCTCGGTCCGGTTCTTGAACTCCGCCACGAAATTCAACACCAACGATGCCGCGACGGTTTCCTCGGCTTCGCGCGTGCGTTCACCTTTCACCAGGTCGACAGAATAGGCAACGGTGCGATTTTCCGTCTGCAAGGCCGCATGAATGCGGTGGGCACCGTGCTTCGGACGGTCACTGGCCAAACTGCACGTGCAGCCAATGCCGGCTAACGGGCTGGAAGGATCGCTACGTTGGTATTCTCGCGCTCGCAGATAGGCGGTCATGGCCATCGTGCGAGCGGTGGCTTCGCTACAAAACTGCTCCGGCCGAGCGTGCAACCACCGGATCAGCGCTTCGGCGGCATAAGGAACCGCCGCTTCCAAAACGGTCCGTGAGGCGCCGGGCGTTTCGAGCAACGACGAAATGGCACCGCTACCGCCGCCAGTGAGGCACAGCACGAGCTTGCCCGGCGCTCCGTGAATTGCGCGGATGAAATCGTTCGTCCAAGGGTGCAAGCTATTCTCCGCGAGCAAAGAGCTTCCGGCCTTTTTATTTTAGCGTGTTCCGATAGCCGCGTGATTGGCAAATCGGCCGCCCATTGCCGGATCAGCCGACTATGCTCAAGGCGCCTGGAGAGCGTGCGGGAATTAGCTGGGGCCGTTTTGTGGTGTTCCGCCAGCTCGACGATTCGACCGCCGCTCGTGCTCCATTTCTTCAAGACGCCGCAAGAGCTTTTGCAACCGGAGGATTGCATTCTCGCGTCTCCGAATGAAGACGTTCTTTACCCAGTCCTTGTGCGGCGGCAACACGTTTCCGCTGACATTTAACTTGTTCGAGAAGAGCGGACGGAAGATCCGAAGATCGCTGCCCTCATCGGTCTCCAGATAGCGATAGGCCAGATCGAGCTGCTCTTCGCACCACCTTATCTTGCCCATCACTGAAGATGTTTTCGCCATGCCTCCATTATAGCAAAAGGACGGCTGCGCCTTGCTGAACGTCGCGAGGGGCAGTACAATCAGGCGGAATTGGGATTTGCGGCCGCTTGCAGCCTCCACCTGCTAAAGTGCCATCGCCCATCGCCGCCAGACTGCGTCTGCCGGCGAAGCACCAGTAGTTGGCGATTCAACTAGAGCTCGTGTAAGCCGCGGCCGCTTTGCGGACACGCGGTTTTTTTTCTGCTTCCGCCGCAGTCTCATTGTGGAACGATTGGTCCGGCAGAAGATTTATGACACTCACACCAGATCCTTCCGACGGCTTGCGTTGGCAGCCTTCAACCGTGGCCGTTCACGCCGGCGAAGATCGCCAGAAGCCGGCCAATGCCATCGGCGAGCCGATCTTTTGCTCGTCGACCTACACCTTTGCCGACACGCAATCGGTCATCGAGTTCATCGAGAAGAAGTTGCCCCGCGAGGAGTACGGCCGCTACGGCAATCCCAGCGAGAAAGTCGTTGAGCGCAAGCTGGCCGCCCTGGATGGCGGCGAAGCGGCGCTGCTCTTCTCCACCGGCATGGCCGCCATCGTCGGCGTGCTGATGGCCAAGCTCAACGGTGGCGACGAAGTCGTTTTCTTCGACGAGTGCTATCACCGCAGCCGCGAGTTCTGCGTCAAGCATCTCTCACGCTTCGGCGTCGTCACGCGGCAGGTGCGGGCCTGCGACTACGAAGCGATGGAAGCCGCCATTACGCCCAAGACGAAGCTCTTGGTCAGCGAGTCGCCCACAAACCCGCATCTGAGCGTGGTCGACCTGGAGCGCTTCGCGGCCATCGGCAAACGGCACGGGGTCGAAACGCTGATCGACGCCACGTTGGGCACGCCCTACAACGTCCGGCCACTGCCAGCCGGCGTCGATTACGTGCTGCATTCGGCCACCAAATATCTCGGCGGGCACAACGATCTGCTCGCCGGAACGATCGTCAGCTCGGCCGAAAAGATTGAGCCCATTCGCAAGCTGCGCGGGATCATGGGCGCGATCAATTCTCCGCACAACATCCATCTCTTGCTCCGCGGCCTGAAAACGTTCGAGCTGCGTATGCAGCGGCACAATGAAAACGGCCTGGCCGTGGCCCGCTTTCTGGAAAGCCATCCCAGGATTGAAAAGGTCTATTACCCCGGGCTGGAAACACACGGCTATTACGAGGTGGCCCGCCGCACGATGCGCGGCTTTGGCGGGCTGGTAACCTTCCTTGTAAAAGACGCCGACTGGCGGCGCACCGCGGCGGTGGTCGACGCGGTGCGAATCCCGCGCATCGGTCCCAGCCTGGGCGGGGTCGAGTCGCTGATCGAGCAGCCGCTCGTGATGAGCTACTATGAGTGTTCGCCCGAGGAGCGGTGCGCCTTCGGCATCCCCGACAACATGATCCGACTGGCCTGCGGCATCGAAAACTCATCGGACTTGATCGCCGACCTGGCCCAAGCATTGAATCGGACATAGGAGGGCTTAGGACTTAGGACTTAGGTCTTAGGGCCTGAAAATGACGTTCTCACTAAGACCTAAGACCTAAGACCTAAGACCTAAGACCTCTCATGCACTTCCGCACACGCGCTATCCACGTCGGGCAACACGCCGATCGCCAAACGGGAGCGGTGGTGCCGCCGATTCATGTCACAAGCACTTTCGTGCAGCCCTGCGCCGGGGCCACGGTGGAGTTCGACTACTCGCGCAGCGGCAATCCCACGCGCAAGGCCTTCGAGACGACGCTGGCCG
>DASSFG010000528.1:0-4315 GCA_035694685.1 Pirellulales bacterium | reverse complement strand
CGTCGACATGGAAACGATCGTGCGCGACGTCGCCAAATCGGTCCGCTGGGTCCACGAGCACATCTCGAAGTACGGCGGTGACCCAAATCGGCTGCTGGTCATGGGACATTCCGCCGGCGCTCAACTGGCCGCATTGATCTCCATCGACGACCGCTATTTAAAGGCCGAGGGCGTGTCGCTGGCGATCATCAAAGGCTGCGTGCCCGTCGATGGCGATACTTACGACGTGCCGGCGATCATCGAGACGGCGGAGACTCGCCGCCGCGTACACGGCCAGCCGCAAGCCAAGTTTGGCCATCGCGAGAAGTTCGGCAACAGCCCGGAAAAACACCGCGACTTCTCTGCCGTCACACACGTGGCCAAAGGCAAGCACATTCCCCCCTTCTTGATCCTCTACGTGGCCGATCATCCCGACAACTCGGCTCAGGCCCAGCGTTTGGCCGCCGTGCTGCAGGAGTCGGACATTCCCGTCAAACTTTTCGGCGGCCAGGAGACCAACCATAACCGACTCAACGACCACCTCGGCCTGCCCGAAGATCCCGCGACAAAGGCCGTGTTTGAGTTTGTCGACGCAGCACTGAAGAAATCCGCGTAAAATCACGTCATTTCTTCAACGCTTGCGCTTGCCCGCGCCATTGCCGCCTTTTCCTATGGGCACTGCTTCCAGATCAGTTACCAGCAGCAGATCGATGACGTTCCAGCGGTCGTCGGGCTGGTAGACGATAACCGTCCTCCCGCTCGGCGCCGATGCCATGTACTCCCGGCTGCGCACGGCAATATGTCGCCCGTCGGCCAAATGAATGACAAACGGCTGGAAAGGTTGGGCATTGTAAAAGTTGCGTATTTGTTCGATGGTCATGGAAGCCAATAGATGGAGCTGTTAGTCGACGTAGATGAACTCATTGAGATTGAACATCGCCAGGCACAGTTCGACAAGGCCCGCAGGCGGTTCTTTGCTGGCAACGGCCGCCTCGAGCGACGGTGCTTGCAAAAACGCGGTGGCGGCGGCACGTTCTTGCTCAGTGGGTGATCTCCCCAGCGTGCGTTCGTAGAGCAGATTAACCTGAATCGTCGTGTCGGCTGGTGAATGCGCAGCGATGTTCGTTGCCAAGTCGCGTGCGGCAGAGAGGGAAAAGTCGGAGTTCAACATTGCCAGGGCCTGCGGGGCGGTAGTCGAAACGTTGCGGCGCGGACACGAGGCGTTGGTGTCGGGGCGGTCGAGCACCTCGAACAGCGGATAACGCAAGTTGCGCCGCACGAAGAGATAGACGCTCCGTCGATGGACCGCTTCCGCGTCGTTGCTCGCCTTCCATTGTCCGGGCAGCAACGTAGCCACCAGTTCGTCCGGCAAAGGCGCCATGATGCCCGGCCCGCCGCGGCCCTGACTCAGACTGCCGGCGGCGGCGAGCATGCAGTCGCGCACCGCTTCGCCTTCCATTCGCTGACGGTTCATTCGCCAACACAAACGGTTCTGCGGATCGGCCGCGTAGCCGCGCTGCCAGCGGTCGTTTGCGTCTTGGGTCTCCTTGGCGGTCCGGTCCGGCGACGATGGTCGGCTCGACCTGCGATAGGCGGTGGAAGTCACCAGCAAACGATGCATGCGTTTCAAGCTCCAGCCCTGCGCGACAAGTTCGGTGGCCAGCCAATCAAGCAGTTCCGGATGGCTCGGCGCTTCGCCCATCACGCCAAAATCGCCGGGCGTGCGGCTCAGGCCCTCGCCAAAATGGTGCTGCCAAATCCAGTTGGCTAACACGCGCGGCGTAAGCGGCTGCTCGCCCGAAGTCAGCCAACGCGCCAGAGCGGCCCGGCGCTCACCCGCCTTCCCGGCCAGCGGCGTGTCTCCCTGCACGTTGGCCACGCGCGGAAAACCAGGCTCGACGACCGGTCCCGGCCGGCGAAAGTCGCCGCGCACCATCAAATGGCTCACCGGCACGGCGCCGCTTTCATGTACTACGCGGCCGATGGGCGGCGTTTTGAACAATTCAGCCGATTCAAAGATTGCCCGCAGCCGGTAAAAGTCGGCTTGGCTGATCGGGTCGAATTTGTGGTCGTGGCACTGAGCACAGCCGATTTGCACTCCCAGCAATGCGGAACCGACCGTGGCCGTGATCTCGTTGAGCACGTTATGGCGGCGCTCTTCCAGCAGATTGATGTCGGGCATATCGGGCCCCGCCAGCAAGAAGCCGGTGGCGATGGCGGCCTGCGGGTCGCCCGGACGAAGTTCGTCGCCGGCAATCTGCCATTGAATGAATACGTCGAGCGGCATGTCTGCGTTAAGCGCATCGATCAGCCAGTCGCGATAGCGCCAGGCATCGGGCCGGACTTTGTCGTGCTCGAAACCGTCGGTCTCGGCGAAGCGTGCCACATCGAGCCAATGCTGCGCCCAACGCTCGCCGTAAGCTGGTGAAGCCAGCAGCCGGTCGATCACGCGCTGATAGGCGTCGGGCGAATCGTCACCCAGAAATTCCGCGATTTCTTGTGGCCGAGGAGGCAAACCAGTTAGGTCGAGTGTGACTCTCCGCAGCAAGGTGAGGCGGTCGGCCATCGGCAGTGGCGTGAGCCCGTTACTGTGCAGTCGAGCGAGGACGAACCGATCGACTGGGTTTACACCATCGCCATTCGTATCCGGCACTTGCGGCCGTATGAGCGGCCTGAACGCCCAATGTTCGCGATCGGAAGGCGTAATCGGCGGTTCTTGTAAAACGGTTGGCTCATCGCCCCGCGCAATCGGCAAGCCGATGAAGGCGATGAACAGGGCCAAACGTGAGAACCGCGACACGCGCTCGATGCTCCAATGATGCCATGAGCTACATGGCGTTTTAATGTCACGAACGGGAACTTTCGCCCGCAATTATAGCCGAGCAGGCATCGTTTGCCACGCCCACGCAGCGGTCGGTAGTGTCTTAATAGTGTGTTGTCGCCGATTCCTTGGAAGACGATGTGGCACAGCCGCCCTCGGATGTGATTCGCCGCCTATGGCGGCGTAGACGGGCCACAGCCGAGGGCGGCTGTGCCACAGCATGTGTGCCAGCAACATACTGTTAAGACACACCCAGCGGTTTGTTGTTTCCACGAAAGCCGTGCATTAGGATGTTGCCAGCGGGCTGACGGGCCCGCGCCTCCATTCCATTTCGAGGTGCCACGCGGTGCTTATTCCCTGGAATACCGATGCGCCGATTTATCATCCGCCGTGGGCAACCGGCGGATTGATCCTGATCAACACCATCGTGTTTGTGGCGGTCGTCGCCAGTGGAGCGCCAGCGGAAGAGATTGAACCATGGATGCTTAACTACGGTGATGGTCTGCACCCACTGCAATGGCTCACCGGAAATTTCCTGCACGCCGGGTTCTTCCATTTGCTTGGTAACATGATTTTTCTCTGGGCGTTCGGGCTGGTGGTCGAGGGCAAACTCGGCTGGTGGCGGTTTACGGCCGTCTACCTGGGAATGGGCATCGTCCAATCGGCACTCGAACAGATTTGTATGCTCGGCGCCGAGGGCGGCGGATCGCTCGGCGCCTCGGGCATCATCTATGGACTTTTGGCGATGGCGATGGTCTGGGCGCCACGCAACGAATTGAGTTGCATCTTGATCCTGGGGTTTCGACCGATCAGCTTCGAGGTTTCGATCCTGGTGTTGTCGACAATCTACATCGGCATCGAGATCGCTACGGCGGCCCTCGACGGTTTCGGTTGGGGGACGAGCGTGTTGCACCTTTCGGGGGCGGCGCTTGGCTTCGGCGTCGGCACCTGGCTGCTCAAGTCAGGGCAGGCCGATTGTGAAGGCTGGGACCTGTATTCCGTGCTCGCCGGCCGAGAGGGCGAAAAGAGCAAGAAGCGCAAGAAGTCGAAGAAGAAAAAGTCGGAAGTACAGGCCGACCCGCAACGAACCGAGGCGAATCGAGTGGCCGCGCTCGCTGAAATACAGAGGCTCCTCAACGAGGGCCACGCCCGTGGAGCGCATGCTTTGAACAAGAAGATGTCGCAAGCCTCGGCGGGATGGCAGCTTCCCGAGCCCGATTCACGCCAGCTCATTGCCAAATTGCTGGAGGCGGAGGCGCGGCCCGAGGCAATCGAGCTAATGGTGGCGCACCTGGGGTGCTATCCGGACGCTCATCGCGTGCGGCTCAGGCTTGCACAGGTGCTCGTGCAAAACGAGCGTCGGCCTGCCCAAGCGCTGCGGGTGCTGGCGAAGCTGCCGGAGGGCAGCCTGCCTGCCACGCTTGAGCCGCTGCGCCAAAAGTTGATCGATGAGGCGACGAAACTCCAGGAGAAAGGTCCGGTGGAGTTGGCCTGCGAAGATTGGTAGTGCTAATC
>DASSFG010000527.1:0-2947 GCA_035694685.1 Pirellulales bacterium | reverse complement strand
CCGACGAGCTCGACCGCATGGAACCGTTTTACCCCCTGTGCGCTTACGTCTGCCGCCAGTGCTTGCTGGTGCAGTTGCCGCAGTACGTCAGTGCGGCTGACATCTTCAGCGAGTACGCCTACTTTTCCTCGTATTCCGATTCGTGGCTGCGGCATGCTCGGCGATACGTGGAACAAATGATCGAGCGGTTCAAACTCGATGGCCAGACGCAGGTGGTCGAGATCGCCAGCAACGACGGCTACTTGCTCCAATACTTTGTCCAGCGCGGCGTGCCGGCCCTCGGTGTCGAGCCCGCGGCGAACGTGGCTAAGGCTGCCAAAGCCAGGGGAGTGCCTACGGTGGTCAAGTTCTTTGGATTGCAAACGGCCAAAGAACTGCTCGAAGAAGGCGTTCGCCCGAGACTCATGGCGGCCAACAATGTGCTGGCCCACGTACCCGATCTCAACGATTTCGTGGCCGGCGTCAAGCTGCTGCTGGCAGATCGCGGGGTCGCCACGTTCGAATTTCCGCACCTGTTGCGGTTGATGGAAGACAACCAGTTCGACACGATCTACCACGAGCACTTCTGCTACTTCTCGTTCCGCTCGGCGATCTCCGTTTTGGCGGCCCACGGACTGACTGTGTTCGACGTCGAAGAGCTTCCCACGCACGGCGGCTCACTACGCGTCTTTGCGCGGCATGCAGAGAACGACGAGCCGACCGTGACGCCGAGCGTCGCAGCGCTCGTTGAACGCGAACGCGAATTGGGGCTCGATCGCCTGGAGGGACATGTTGCTTTCTCCGATCGGGCAATCCAGACACGCCACCGGTTGTTGGAATTTCTGATCGAAGCCAAGCGCCAGGGTTTGTCGGTAGCCGGCTATGGCGCTCCCGGCAAAGGCAATACGCTTTTGAATTACTGCGGCATTCGCACCGACCTGGTCGCATACACGGTCGACCGCAATCCGTATAAGCAAGGCAAGTTTCTGCCCGGCACGCACATTCCGATCTATTCGCCCGAGCGCATCGCAGAAACGCGGCCCGACTACGTGCTCATTCTCCCCTGGAACCTGAAAGACGAGATCGTCGAGCAGTTGTCGTTTATCCGCCAGTGGGGCGGCCGATTTGTGACGCCCATTCCTGAACCCCGAATTTACGCTTGATCGCAGGTGCTCCCATGAAAGTGGTGTTGTTTTGCGGCGGACTGGGAATGCGGCTCCGCGAATACTCCGAGGCCGTGCCCAAGCCGATGGTGCCCATCGGCTATCGGCCGATTCTCTGGCACGTGATGAAATACTACGCCCATTTCGGCCACAAAGATTTCATCCTCTGTCTCGGTTGGAAGGCCGACGTCGTCAAGAACTATTTTCTCAAGTATGACGAATGCCTCTCGAACGACTTCGTACTCTCCTCGGGTGGAAACGTCGACCTGCTCAACAGCGACATCCACGATTGGAAGATCACCTTCTGCGACACCGGCACCAACAGCTCGATCGGCCAACGGCTATTGGCGGTCGAACGGCACCTCGAAGGCGAAGAGACCTTCCTGGCCAACTATACCGACGGCCTGACCGACTTTCCGCTGCCCGAGCTGATTGACTTCTATTACGAGCGTCAGGCTTCGGCGTCTTTCCTTTGCGTGCGGCCCAACCAGACGTTCCATACCGTGCGCGTCGATGATGACGGACGGGTGGAGAACGTCGAGTCGATTACCTCGGCGGACGTGTGGATGAACGGCGGTTACTTTGTGCTCGGCCGCGACATTTTCGATCTGCTGCGCGACGGCGACGACCTCGTGCTCGAGCCATTCCAGCGATTGATTGCCGACCGGCGTTTGCACGCGCTGAAATACGACGGCTTTTGGAGTTGCATGGACACCTACAAAGAAAAGCAACACCTTGACGACCTGTATGCCCGTGGCAACGCCCCCTGGGAGCTTTGGAAACGTCCCGCGCATTCGCCCGCCGCGCTCGACTTGGCAACCACGGTGCGGCCGTTTGGGCTGGGGTTGCCGAAGTAGAGGGACCAGTGAAAAAAGTGAAAAGTGAAAAGTGGAAAGTGAAAAGTAGATAGTCAACGGCCGGTCGTTTAACCGCAGGGCCAGCGGCCCGCGCGGGCGCGGCATCGCGCGTGTTTCCACACTACGAGTTTAGTTCCCGGATAGTTCCAGCCTCGCGCTCCGCCGTTGGCGGCCGGTTAAACAAGTGAAATCACTGTCCGCGTTGGCGCCCCCTGACCACTTTCCACTTTCCACTTTTCACTTTTGACCAATGCTGACTATCTCTCTTGACCATGCGAAAACGGTTCTCTGCCTGGGCGCCCACGCCGACGATATCGAGATCGGCTGTGGGGCGGCGCTCCTGGAACTGCTTGCCCGTCGGAGGCGGGAGATCAACGTGCATTGGGTCGTCTTCAGCGGCGACGATGCACGGCGACGGGAGGCGCTGGCCAGCGCCGAGCGATTTCTTTCCGATGCCCACAAGCAAAGCGTAACGGTCTACGACTTCCGCGACACTTTATTTCCCTTCATCGGCGCCCAGATCAAAGAGCGTTTCAGCGAGCTGCAGCGCCAGATTGCGCCCGACGTGATTTTCACCCATCGCCGTGAAGATCTGCACCAGGACCATCGCTTGTTGTCCGAACTTACCTGGTGCGCCTTTCGCGATCACCTGGTCCTGGAATACGAGATTCCCAAATACGAAGGCGACCTTGGGCATCCCAACGTCTATGTTCCGGTCAGCGAAGCCGCCTGTCGCCGTAAAATCGAATCGCTCTTGGAATCGTTTCCCACGCAGCGCAGCAAGCCCTGGTTCACGGCCGATACTTTCTGGTCGCTGTTGCGATTGCGCGGCCTGGAGTGCAACTCTCCTACCCGCTTTGCCGAAGCCTTCACCGCCCGCAAGCTTTGCATTGGCCCCTTGACTGGCGCCACCTAGTGCTCTGTCAATACTCAAATGATGGAATACAC
>DASSFG010000526.1:0-12039 GCA_035694685.1 Pirellulales bacterium | reverse complement strand
CGGGCGGTCATGAACCGCACCAGCGTCAGCACCGCCACGTATGCGGCCACGGCCCAAATTGCGAGATCCCAGCCATCCATTGGCAATTTCCTTTCCTAAGCACCTTATCTTAACTTGCCATAGCCCTTTACGGCGAGGGGGATTTTCAAAGGGGCATGCTTTTGGAGTGCGGCGATTTATCGCCGCTTTGGCTTGCGGCGGAGCCGCTTTCTTTTGAAGCATCGGCCGGCGCCCGAGACTCTTAACCGCCGCTCCTGTAACTGAGGGACCGATAAAAGCCCTCGGCCGCCGTCCAGCCAGAGTGTGTTTCAATCGCAATTCTGCGAAAACCGGCTTCCCAGCAAGCCGCTTCAAGCGTTGCCATCAGTAGCTTGCCTACGCCCCTTCGGCGCCAGTCGGGCAGCACCATTAACCAATGCACGACGGGCACCGCAGTATCGGCCGGGCCGCGAAACGCCAAGGCGACCGAACCCACGACCTCGTCAGCCACCGCAAACCACATCCGCTCCGGCGACCACCAGGGCTTGCTGATGAACTCTGCCACGAAATCTGCCCGTGTCCACGGCCGTACTCGCGGCGTTTCGTCGGCAAAAGCCCTCGTCCGCAAATCGAGCCAGCGGCCAATGTCGTCACTGCCCGCATAGTTGCGGACCGCAACGCCCGCCAAGGCTGGCACGTCTGGCTGCCGATCGAGCTTACGCGAGAGGTGAACGACTAAATTCATCGTCACGCCGCCGGTTTTTCTGCCGCCCGACGAGGACCAAGGATGCGCACTTCGTCGCCGACGGTTAGCGTGGCACCGCCGCCGCGGACCAGACGGGTGTTCGTCGCCAGGCGGAAATAGTGATCGAAACGACTTCGATCGGCCCAGTTCGGCAACGTCTCCTGGCGCCGTTGCGCAAAGGTCTTGGCAAACGCGGGATCCGGCCCCACCTCTCCCGTCAGGCTCCAACGCGACGGAACGACACAACGCTGACAAGGGTTAACGCCGGCGAACACCGCCGGCCCAATCGTGAACTCAACCGGAACGTCGCACGCGGCGTAGAGGCGGTCTTCGAAAAAGGCCGGCACGCCACCGATTTCCAGGTTGGGGCGGAACCGGGCCCGGACTTCTTCCACCGTCACGCCCGCAAACCAGCCGGCCACCGTGGCCAGCGTCGCCTCGCTAATTACGGTCGGGCCCGGCGACAGTGTATCGTCGGGAAAGCCGCCGGCGGGGTTCTCCTGAATGCGAACCGGGGCGGCGAGCTCAAAGTGATCGGCCAGCCAACGCTCGAGAGTTTCTCGATCGGCATCAAGCTGGAAACCGGCGGGCTGGCCGTCGGGGCGGGGCCGCAGCACGACATATCGCCGCGCTGGATCAAACTCGCAATAGAGCCGATGGACGGCCGGCGTGCGTTTACCGTCAATTAACTGCCCGGCCGCATCAAATAGAGCAAAGCGTCGATCGTGCTCCATAGCACCCGAGGCAAGTACCCCGGACCGATCGACGGTTTGGCCGTCGAGCGATTTGAAGGGGTAAACATTGATCCGAGAAAGGTAAGCGAGGGTCACGGATTTTAAGATAGCTGGCGCAAAAAGATAGGGTCTTGACTCCGAACCGATTCTCGCCGTAAGGTGCAATACTTACAAGTTGACGGATGCCATCCGTGTGACGTGAATCATGCGGCATTCGCAGCTTTGACGGGTGCCCGCCACGAGGGCGAGCAACAACTCTTACGAAATGGAGTCTTCTCGTGCAGCCTCTCCGCACATGGCTGATCTGGCTGGGCGGCATGGCAGTAATGGCAAGTTTTGTCGTGTTGAGCCAACAGCGTTCCAGGGTTCGCCCGCGGCAACCGACCCAATCGGCGGAACGTGGTGTAACGCCTCGGCGCCGCACTCGCCTGGCCGCGTATTATCACGTATCTCTTAACTAACGCGTTCCTCAAACCCTAAAGAACGACAACCCATGATCGGTTCTCGACTCACGATTTTTCTTAGCGCCGCCGTCGGGCTCTTGTTGGGCCTGCTCGTCTATCGAACGCAATCCGCGCACTTGCCGATGATGAACTCCTGCGGCATCCTCGCGTTTCTCTCGATGGGCGCCAGCTTAGGCTGCCTCGTCAGTCAACCGGCGAACAAGCGCCGTTAGCGACGCCCCTCCGCCGACACATAGCTAGTGCTCTGTCAAGCATGCATTGACGACTGCGTTGCATGTAGGGTGGGACGAGCGAAGCGAGTCCCACCTAGCTAAAATGGCGGGACTCGCTGCGCTCGTCCCACCCTACGCTAATGCCAGCGTCCATCAATCGACGAATGACAGAGCACTAGGAAGGCACGACATGGAGATTCGCTAACCGTAGAGTGCCGCGAATTCGCGGCGATAAACAGCCGGGTCGTCGGGCAGGCGCTGGGCGAGCAGTTCGCGGCG
Source organism: Pirellulales bacterium (assembly GCA_035694685.1). Taxonomy (GTDB): domain Bacteria; phylum Planctomycetota; class Planctomycetia; order Pirellulales; family JAICIG01; genus DASSFG01. The sequence goes on along the minus strand of DASSFG010000526.1, from coordinate 9,626 downwards.
GGCGGCGCCGTGCTGGAAGCGGCGTTTTTCGAAGATGGGCATCGTCATGCCCGTCACCGCTTGCACGCCACGGCGCACAATCTCTCCTTTCAAGGCGTAGAGCTTCTCGTGATTCCACTCGGTCAGGTCGATGAAGGGTATGCCTTCAGCCACTTCAATCACGTTCGGCAAAGCGTAGGGGCTGAAACCCTTGAACCCGAGCAGCCGAGCGGGCGCGTATGTCCGCACATGCCCGCGGCTTTGCCCGCCTGAGTACGTAAGCGAGTGCTTGATGGCGTCGACGCCCCAACCTTCCTGATAGAGCATCGTGTTGTTGAGCACGCTGCGGATCGTAAGCTCGGGGTTGGCTTCGATTGGGTAATCTTTCAGATTTTCATCGCCACCGTCGCCGTCAGCCAACCAGGTCCAATCCGGATAACGCCGGCGGATCCCGCGGCACAACGCCAAAGCAAAGGCCGCCGATTGCACGTCGAGCGGCTTGTAATCTTCGATCACGCGCACGGCTTCGCGACGATCGACCGCCGAGGCGGGCACGTCGACCACTTCGAGGAACAGCCCGAGGCCAAGCGATTCGAGAAATTCGCGCGCCTGTCGAGCGTCCTCGCCTTCGCCGTCGACGGCCAGCGTAAACGCCTTCAACCGGGCTGGCGATTGGCCTTCGGCGAGCAGCAAATGGTAAAGAACCAGGAACACAGCGCCCGAATCGACGCCACCGGAAAACAGCACGCCGATCGGCTCGCGCTTGTCGATTCGCTTGAGCCACTTGCGGCACTCTTCGGCCAGTGCGCCGATATAGGCGGCGCCGATCGCGTCGAGATCGGCGGGCAACTTGTTGCGCTGGGGTGTGAAGAAGCGGCGATAGATGGGATTGGGATCGGGGCAGCCGACCAATGCGATTTCGACTACGTGGTGTGCGGGCACCATCCGCGTGTACGACGGATGAAATTGTCCATCGAGCCCCTCGGCCGCGAGAAACTCGCGGATGGCATCAATCCGCTCGGCCACGACCAGGCAAGGGCCTTCGGCGCGCTTGGCAATGAAGTAGCGCAGCGGCCGGCCGATGGAACGGGCCATGCGCACGGTCTGTCCCCGGCGATGCACCAGAGCGAATTGGCCTTCGATGGCGCGGACCTGAGCGGCGTCGCCCGAACCGACGCGTTCGATCGCATCTTCCAGCGACATATTGAAAATGACGTTAGCCTCCGGGTCGCTTAGATCGACCAGGCGTTCGACGACGGCGTTTTGGTGCATGAGAATGGCCTCGGCGGATAATATCGTTCGGAAAAGTTCATCGTAGCGAGTGGCAAGTCCAAAGTCCAAAGTCCAAGGTCGGCGCGGAGGCCTGGGCGTAGGGTGGGACAAGCGAGCGGAGCGAGCGCCGGCCCACCACGGTGGCGGCGGCCAAGCTGAACCGGGCGCGTTTATTTGAAGCGCGTTCGGTTGCTATAATGATGCGATCCGTCTGTGGAGAAAAACATGAATCTGGGTTGTACGGCCGTCGTGCAACAAGACGACGATTGGTGGATTGGTTGGATCGAGGAAGTGCCAGGCGTCAATTCTCAGGGCATCACGCGTGAACAGTTGCTGGACAACCTTCGCGATGCACTCGAAGAAGCGATCGAGATCAACCGCGCAGACGCCCCTCTTCCCTAAGCGCATCGGGCATGGCCATCATCGAAATCAGCCGACTTGCCAAGTCGTACCGGGTCTACCAGAAGCAGGAGGGGCTGCTCGCCTCGCTGACCGGCTTGTTCAATCGCCAATACCGCACGGTCGAGGCGGTGCGCGAAATCGATCTGGCGGTCGAGCAAGGCGAGTTCGTCGCCTTCCTCGGGCCAAATGGGGCTGGCAAGACCACCACACTCAAGCTGCTCAGCGGCGTCATCACTCCTACGTCGGGCATGGCCATGGTCATGGGCTACGTGCCTTGGAAACGCGAAAACGCTTACCGCCGCCGCTTTGCACTGGTTATGGGGCAAAAGAACCAGCTCTGGTGGGACCTGCCGGCGCAGGAATCGTTTCGGCTGCACCAACAGATTTATCGCATCGAGCCGGTGCGATTCGATCAGACGCGAGACGAATTGGTCGATCTCTTGCAGGTCGGCGGGCTGCTCAGGCAGCCGGTCCGCGAACTGTCGCTTGGTGAGCGAATGAAGATGGAGCTGATCGCCGCCCTTTTGCACTCGCCCGAGGTGCTGTTTCTCGACGAGCCGACGATCGGCCTCGACGTGATCGCCCAGCACAACATTCAGATGTTTTTGCGGCATTACCAGCAGCTTCGCCGCATTACGATCTTGCTCACCAGCCATTACATGAAAGACGTGGCCGCGCTCTGTAAGCGGGTGGTGATCATCGCCCATGGGCGGATCATGTACGACGGTTCGCTGGCGGGCATCGTCGATCGCTTCAGCACCCACAAGGTGGTCAGCTTGCAATTTCCTGCCGATGCCGAAACGGCCACCGACCTGGGCCGCTACGGCGAACTGCTCGAAGACCATTTTCCCAAAGTCAAACTTCGCATTCTGCGGCGTGAGGTGCCTGACGCCCTGGCCGACCTGCTGGCCCGCTACACGATCGAGGACGTGAGCGTCGAAGATCCGCCGCTGGAAGAGGTAATCGCCGATATGTTCTCACTGGCGGGCGAACAAATTGCCGCCGAAGAACAGGTCAAAGCCGCGGCGGGAAAGGCGTAACCAAATGAGTGGCAACCTCCTTCGGGGCTCAGGGCTGGATTCCGATAAACAAAACCGGCATCGCTCGCTACTCGCGAGCGGGACGCGTAAGCGTCCCGGTAGGGTCTGCATGCGCATGGCACAATGCACATCGCAGCCGTTACACGATCAATTACATTACCGGGAGGCTTACGCCTCCCGCTCGCCACGGGCGAGCGGAAAGCGGACGCGTCCCACCAGCGTGCTGCTCTACGCGGCCATTCTCGTCGTCGCCGTTTTCGCTCACGCCGCTGACGCCGCCGAGGCGGGCGACGAGGTCGACGCTGCGACCATAAAGCAAAAGACGTTGTGCGGTTATCAGGGATGGTTCCGTTGTCCGGGTGACCCGGCCAACGGTGGCTGGCGGCATTGGAGCCGCGACGCGAAGCGCATCGGTCCCGACACACTGACGTTTGAAATGTGGCCTGACCTGAGCGAGTACGAAGACGACGAAAAATACACTGCCATCGGCTTTACCGGTCCCGATGGCTCGCCGGCCCAGCTCTTCAGTTCGGACAACGCCAAGACCGTCGAGCGGCACTTCTGTTGGATGCGTCAGCACGGCATCGACGGCGTTTTCCTCCAGCACTTTCTGGTCGATCTTCCAGGCGGGCCGCTCGAGGAACGCTATGCATCGCGCAAGCGCGTACTAGGACACGTGATTCAAGCCGCCGAGAAGGCCGGTCGAGTATGGGCGTTGTCCTATGACGTGGCCGGCATGCCGGGCGACAAGATCTACGACGTGCTCACCACCGACTGGAAAAGAATCGTCGATCAGCGGCTCACCGCCGGCCGCCGATATCTGACCGAAAAGAACAAGCCGGTCGTGCAAGTCTGGGGCTTTTATCGCCATAGCTCTGGCATCGCCATGACGGCTGAATTGGCCCATCGGCTGATTGACTTTTTCAAGGCCGACGGGCCGTACTCGGCATATTTGGTAGGCGGTGGCGATTGGCAGTGGCGACGCGACGAAGAATGGCAAAAAATCGTCTTTCGTTTCGACGCCTATGCTCCTTGGAACGTGGGCAATTACAGCCAAGACGCCAATGACGACGTTCACGCGTCGATGGGTTGGTGGGAGGCCGACAAGCGGGCCTGCGAAGCGAAGGGGGTGCTCTGGCTGCCGGTGGTTTATCCCGGTTTTGGCTGGGACAATCTTAAACGGCTGCCGGCCGGTGCTTCGACCATACCGCGCCGTCGCGGCGAATTCTTCTGGGAACAGTTTCACGAGCTCGCCAGGCTAAAGGTGTCGGGTGCGTACATCGCCATGTTCGATGAAGTCGACGAAGGCACGGCGATCTTCAAAGTCAGCAATACGCCGCCGACGCCCGGCCGCTTCCTCACCTACGAAGGGCTCCCTGCCGACTGGTACCTGCGGCTCGCCGGCGAGGGCACAAAGCTACTTCGTGGCGAACGGCAAAACCAGCGAAGCATTCCCATTGAGCCGTGACGCAGGCACGGCGATTACGCTGCTTTGTTACGCCGAGGCTGCGGCTGGCCGACCTCGAAACCTGACTGCACCGAACGAGACTTTGCCTTGATGAGCAACCAAGAAATCAAGGCCACGGCGTTGATAGGCCAGAGCATGACGGGCACCCTGCCGTCCCAAGGGCCGCGAAACCATAGATAAGCAGAGAGCATCGCACCATAGAGGCTTAGTAAGGCGAGATCGCGCATCAGAGCGGGCCGCTCACGCAGTGCGAGGATGAGCAGGTAGTAGGCCGGCGCCAGCAATGGCACGAACCAGCGGATCGAACAGCAGGGACCGGAGTAATTGTTCGATAAGGCGGCATAGAGCAACCAGCTTCCGCCGCTCAATGCCGCCGCAAAGGCAATCTCGGGCAGCTCGGCAATCCGCCGCCGAAAAAGCGGCGCCAGGCTCACGAGCGCCAGCAAGACGGGCAGGTTGTAGTTCACGAAGCCGTGCTTGCCAAACAAGAGCGCCGCCGCGTAGAGCAGAAAGTGGCCGAGGCCGCCGTGCGCCCAGCCGCCCGTCATGTTCTGCGCGCTGAAGGGAGAACCGGGCCAGGCCAGGTATTCGGGCACCGAGTTCGCCGGCCCGAGCGTGGCGCCGGTGTAGTAGTTCACTGCGTGATGCGCCGCCAGCCAAGGAAAGGCGCCCAGCGAGAAAAAGAACATCGCCAGCACGCTGCGCGTGCGATAGGCGACCAGGCCCGCGGTAGAGAGCAAGAGCACCGGGCCGAGGCCGAGATCGAAGCTATACCCCAACCCGGCCAGCGCGCCGGCGGTCATCACCGCAAGAATGGGAAAAAGCCGTTCTCGGGCCGAGCGTTGCACATCATGAACGTCGTGGCCCGGAACGTCGTGGTGGGCGAAGCCCACCCTACGATAACGAACAGTCAGCCGGTCGAGCACCAGCAGTAAGAGTGCTACGGCGGCGAGTAGCAGGACGTGGTTGTTCACGTGGCGCGTGTATGGCAACGCCACGGTGGCCGTTGCCAAGCTGGCTGCCAATAAGAGGCACGCGTGTAGAGGCAATTGCTTTCTCAATGCCAACCGCCAGACCGACCAAACGCCGGCAATGTAAGCCATGCCGGATGAGACGAGCGTCATCGAATAGCAAAACAGCCGCGGATGCTCGCGGACCGACAAGCCCGTCAGCCACTTCAGGACTTGATACCAGGCGGCCAGCCAGAAGGCCGGCAGAGGCGATTTGTCGGAATAATAATGCCCTCCAATGAAAAGCTTGTCTTGAGTGCCTTTGAGGCGCAGCAACTCGTCGCCCGGCGTGTAAGGATTGGGGGCATCGGCGGTCTCCGCCGAGCGGACGAAGATCGAATCGTCGATCGCCAGCGTGTGGCGGTCGACCAGAGACTCGACGGTTGCCAGCCGGCTGCCGTCGTTCCAGCCGCCCGCATAGTCGCGAGCACTGCCGGCGGCGATGACGGCTGCGACGACAAGCAGGCCAACTTCGCACCAGCGGGCGCGTGTCTGAAGTCCGTTAATCTCGACGTCATCCATGACCGAAATCCGAGTGCCACGCTCGCGCGTGCCGTTGGGGGCCGATTAAACAAAAACGAACCGCGACGGCGTTTAGTTATCGCGGCTTGCGCTTGCTCATGCCGGCGGCCGAAGGCTTCGTCTTCTGACTCGCCTTTGCAGTCGGGGCCTTGGCGGGGGCGGCCTTCTGCGGCGACTTTTCCGCAGCGGCCGGTTTCGCCGAGGGTTCGTCTTTCTTGGGCGAAGGCTTCTTGGTGGCCGCCGGCGGCTTGGCCTTACTCGTCTTCGTGTCGTCAATCGATGCGCTTGCCTTGGCGGACTTTGCTTCTTCTGCGTGCGCCGCAGCTTTGGCTGACCTGGTTGGTTCGGCGACGGCCGCCGGCGCTTTTTCGTGTTTGTCGACCGTGGTCGCCGGCTTGGCGCCGCGCTTCGGCAGCCGGTCTTTGCAGTCGGGGGCAATTTCCAGCAGCGTCTTGTGCACGTTCGGCGAATGCGGGCTGTGTACCAGGTCAGCTCCAAGCTGATGGGCCAGCGAGCCGAATTCAACGCCCTTGTTCTTAGGGATGGCCCGCTCCAGGCCGGGTACGCCGTGCGCCGCCTTTTCCTGCTCGCTGGCCAGGCCGAGAATGCCGAAGGCCTCGAGCAAGCCGCGGTCGAGCGGAATGGCATGCCCGCCCAAGGCCGCTTGCGTCACGTAAGCCACGGCAAACGGCGTCACACCGGGAATTTTTTGCAGCTTCTGTTGGGCCTGGCCGAGAGGCAGTTTTTTCAGGGCTTCCAGATCAAAGGAATAGCTGGCCTCAAACACGCCCTGCAACACCCGCTTCAGATTGGCCGCAGCCACCAGCGGCTCGGGGAGCGTGTGCATGACTTCGGCCAATTCTTTGGCCGTGCTCACGCGCACCTCGTTCCAATCGAAAAAAGTGGTCGAGACCGCCGTATAGGCTTTGTCGGCGGCTTCATAGCCGGCGTTCTCCAGGCAGCAAGCATAGAGCACGTGTTCCAGCGCGGGGCGTTCGGGGGTCGGCACCGGCTTGTAGTGCTTCTTGAGCACCTTGTACATCTTGTTGATCAATGCCGTCCGGTTCTGTGTAGCCATGCCTGGTTTGGTTCTCCTCCAACTTTACAACCGTCAATCGGTCAATAGCATCACCGGGAGGCTTACGCCTCCCGCTCGCCATAGGCGAGCGGCACGCGTCAGCGTGCCGGTAGGTCATAGATTTCGTTGAAACGTTATGGTAGCACCGATGGTTTACCCGAATTGTGCATCAAGTGCCATCAGGCTCGTCTTTTTCGCCTGAAACGTCGTCGGCCGCTTCGTCTGCAGACGTGGCGGGCGGCAAGACGCGCTGCAAAATCTCCGCGATCTCGATCGACTTTTTCACCCCCATGTCAAGCACGAATTCGAGTCTGGGAGTGTACCGCGTATCGATCCGTTTCGCTACCTTGGATTGCAGGAAACCGGCCGCACTTTTCAGTCCGGCCAGGCTCAGCCGCTGCTTCGTTTCGTTGCCCATGACCGACACATGGACCTTCGCCTGCCGCATGTCGGGCGCCATTTCCACATAGGTGACCGTCACGTCCTGGATGCGCGGATCCTTCAGGTCGGTGAGGATCGCCATGCTGACAACCTCCCGGACGGCTTCGGCGGCTTTTGCGATGCGGTGCGATGCCATCGGTAGCGGTTACACGGTAAAAGTCGGGAAAGGATACAGGAATGACGAATGACGAATGACTAATGACGAAAGAATGACGAAGCACGAATGACGAATTCGACATTAGTCATTCGGGCTTCCTTCGTCATTCCGTCATTCGTCATTCGTTATTTCCATCCGTATTCAGTTTCTCCGCTGTTAAAGTGTTCTTGCGACCTCCTCGATGCGATAACACTCCAGCACGTCGCCTTCCTTGAGGTCGTTGAAGCCGCGGAGCTTCATGCCGCACTCCATCCCCTCGCGCACCTCGCGCACGTCGTCCTTCTCGCGCTTCAACGACTCCAGCGGGTAGTCGCCCAGCACGCGGCTCTCGCGGATCACGCGCACGCGCGAATTGCGCTCGATCGTGCCCGACAGCACGCGGCAACCGGCGATCGTTCCCAGCCGGCTGATGACGAAGGTCCGCTGCACCAACGCGCGGCCAAGGTCGACGTCGCGCTTTTCGGGCTTAAGCATGCCTTCAAGCGCCTTTTTGATGTCGTCGGTCACCTGATAGATGATGTCGTAACGGCGAATCTGCACGCCGTACTCGTCGGCCAGCGTGCGGGCCCCCTCATCGGGCACCACGTTGAAGCCAATGATGATCGCGTCCGAAGCGTCGGCCAGGTGAACGTCGGCCTCGGTGATGCCGCCCACCATCTTCTGCAAGAGCTTGAGCTGCACTTCGGGATGCTGTAGCTTGCCGAACTCTTTGATGATGGCTTCGATGGAACCCTGCGTGTCGGCACGCAGAATGATGTTGAGCGTCTGCACTTCTTCGCCGCCGAGCCGCTCGTGCAGCGTTTCGAGCGTGACGTGCGCCGTCTGCCCGGACAAAGCGATGCGGCGCGACTGCGTCGTGCGTTGTTCGGCAATCTCCCGCGCCGACGAAATATCGTCGAGCACATAAAAATGTTCGCCGGCGCCGGGCGCCTCATCTAAACCGGTGACGTTGACGGGCGTCGAGGGCCCGGCCTCCTCGTGCATCTTTCGTGGATCGAGCGTGTCGTACATCGCCTTGACGCGACCATAGGCCGAGCCGCAGACGAGAACGTCGCCCACCTTAAGCGTGCCGTTCTGCACCAGCAACTTGGCGACCACGCCACGTTCTTCATCGACCTCTGATTCCAGGCCCGTGCCGTAGGCATGACGATGCGGATTGGCCTGATATTCGTGCAGTTCGGCGATGGTGAGCAGCGTCTCGAGCAACTCGTCCATGCCTTCTCCGGTGAGGGCGCTGCACTTCACGACCTCCGTCGTGCCGCCCCAATCGGCGGGCAACAGTTCGTTGGCGGCCAACTGCTGCATGATGCGGTCGATATTTACGCCGTAGAGATCGATCTTGTTCAGGGCCACCACGATGGGAACGTTGGCCGCTCGCGCATGGCTGATTGCTTCCTCGGTTTGGGGCATGACGCCGTCGTCGGCGGCCACCACCAGCACGGCAATGTCGGTCACGTTGGCGCCGCGGGCCCGCATCTGAGTGAAGGCTTCGTGGCCCGGCGTGTCGACAAACGCGATCGGGCGACCGTCTTTTTCAATGCGATACGCGCGGATGTGCTGCGTAATGCCGCCGCTTTCGCCGGCAGCGACGTTGGTGCCGATGATGCGGTCCAAGAGCGAGGTCTTGCCGTGGTCGACGTGGCCCAGGAAGGTAACGATCGGCGCCCGCGGCTCGAGTTGCTCCGGTGCGTCTTGCTCGGCCTGAATGGCGCTGATGAGCTGGCTTTCGATGTCGTAGGCCTGGCGGACTTCGACCTCTGCCCCGAACTCCGCGGACAAAAGTTCGATCGTCTCTGCTTCGAGCTGCGAGGTGATGTTCGACATGATGCCAAGCTGCAGCAGCTTTTGCAGCACTTTGGGCACGGGCACGCCGATGGCGGCCGAAAAACTGCGCACGTTGCACGGCAGTTGAACGACGACATGTCCCTTGCGCGGCGCGGCCGTGTTGACGCCCGAACGCTTCTGACGCGGCTTGGGGCGCCGGAAAACGCGTTCTTCCTCCACGACCCCCGTGGCCGAAACCCGCACAGGGCGGTCGCCGGTGGTCCGCTTGCGAATGCGTTGCCGCTCTTCGCGCGTGCCCATCTGCGAATCTTGGCCGGTGCCTACTTTACCGCCGCGGCGCGGACGAGCACTGTCGGGCGTGGTCGACGGGCCTTTTGCGGCCGGTGCCCGGGACTCGCCCGGTTTTTTGACGGCCGGCGCCTGTGCGGTATCGACGCGCTGTTCTTCGCGCTCTTTGATGTGGCCGGCCAAC
>DASSFG010000525.1:0-4888 GCA_035694685.1 Pirellulales bacterium | reverse complement strand
GCCTGCCACCGACGATCGCGAACCGGTGACCGTGGCCTACCCGCAGCCCTTCGACGATACGCCGGCGGCGCCCGAAGAAGACAAGCCTGACGTCGCCGCAACGTGGCAGCCCGAGCCGGCCGGCGACGAGATCATGGAGATTGCCAGCGACGAATCCGAGGATGAATTCGTACCTATCCGCAAGCCGAAACGCCGGGCAAAGCCGAAGCGCAAGAAACAAAAGACGCAGGAGCCGCCACATACGCCGCAAAGCGACGGCCCGACCGAGGAGCGTCCGCATGAAGTTTCGGTGGTGCGAGGCAAACAGTTGCAACATCCCTTTGCAGATACGAGTTGGCAGGAGTTGGTGGATGACGACGACGATGAACCGATCGTCGTCACCGACGATTCGCCGGACGACGAAGAGCCGCCGTTCGACACGGACGACGAGGCCGAAGCCTGGCCCGATGAAACGCTTTTTCAAGAGTCCGATGACTGGGACGCACCTGGCGGCGACGACGAATTTGAAGCGGCCTAGCGCTCTGTCATTCGTCGATTGATGGATGCTAAGGGTTATCGTAGGGTGGGACGAGCAAAGCGAGTCCCACCGCTATCGTTATGGTGGGACTCCGGGTACCCTCTGGGTGGCTCGTCCCACCCTACAGACTACACCAACCCGAAGTTTCAGCTTTGATGAAGTCCGTCACCAGTGAAAGTGCAGGTTCGGCAGCGAGTTTTGCAGCCGGCCGGCGCCTTCATCGCTCACCTGGCAGCCCTCCAGGTAGAGCGTTTGCAGTTGGCTGAAACCCAAGAGATGCTCGAGTCCGGCATCGGTGATCGGGGCGTTCTGCAGGATCAGCCCCGTCAGTTGAGGCATGCGCCGTGCGCTGGCCAGGCCATCATCATCCACGCGGCTTTTGCCAAAGCGCAAGAGCGTGAGCTCCTCCAGGCCGGTAAGTTTTTTCAACCCCGCCGAAGTCACGTCGGCACTCTCAAAGTTAAGCGTCTTCAAATGCGACATGCCGAGAAGCGAATCGAGCCCGTCGTCGGTGACGGTCGTTTCGCCTAGCACCAGCGTTTCCAAATTCGTCAGTGCGGCCAAATGTCGCAGCCCCTCGTCGCTGACGTTTGCCTTCTTGAGTTCGAGTTTGTGCAGGCCGGTCAGCTCGGCAAGTTGTGCCAGATCTTCATTCGAAATCGGCTGCGACTCAACCTCGATTGCGTCGGACTTGCCTTCGCTCACCTCGCGCGTTTGATCGGCCAGTGACGGCCCGCTCGCCGCGGACTCGCGAGGGGGCATTGCTTTTGGCGGCGGCTCACAGCCCACACCAGGCATAAGGCAGAGCAGCGTGAGAAGGCGAAAGCCTCCCTGTAATGTCTTGTGGCAAGTGTGCATCATAGAGCGGAATTACAACGACCAACCAGTTCGATATTCCCTGCGCAGCAATAGGTTGGCATCGGGAGCGTTGGTGAACTCCAGCTTTTGCGAGTCCCAATAAAGCTTCTTGTCGGCGCGGAGAGCGACGTTTCCCAACAGCACGGTTTCGGTCAGCGGACCGGCGTAGTCGAAGTTCGAGCCGGGCTTCTCGCCGCCACGGCAGGCTGCCAGCCACTCTTGTCGATGGCCGATCGACCGCGGCAGCGTGGCGGGAGGCTGCTTATAGGCCTTCATCTTCTCGGGCGGGATGAGCCGGGCGCCGTTCGCTCCGTGCGAACCGCAGACGATCTTGCCCTTCGTTCCCACATAGAGCGCTCCGCCGTACGTGTCGCCCATCGGCTCGCCGTCGGGCAACTCCTCGGGCCGCGGCGGCATCAGGCCGCCGTCGTACCACATCAAGGTCAAGGGCGGAAAGCCCTCGCGCGCGGCAAAACGATACGTGACCAGCGAGGCGCGGGGATAGGTCTCCTTGTTCTTCGGCTTGTTCCAGGTCAATCCGGTCGGCACGAACGTCGAGTGACTGGCCTCCACGCTTGTCGGCGCCCCAAGCTTCAACGACCAGACGACGTGGTCGAGCACGTGGCAACCCATGTCGCCCAGCCCGCCGGTGCCGAAATCCCACCAGCCGCGCCACATCGCCGGCAGATAAGCGGGATGATATGGCCGGTACGGTGCAGGCCCGAGCCACAAATCCCAAGCGAGCGTATCCGGCACGGGCGGCTGCTCTTTGGGCCGCTCGATTCCCTGTGGCCAAACGGGGTGCGGCGTCCAGGCATGGACTTCATTTACCTCGCCGATAGCACCGTCCCAAATCCACTCGCACAGCCGGCGAATGCTCTCCGACGCATGTCCCTGGTTGCCCATCTGAGTCGCCACGCCGGCTTTGCGGGCCGCCTCGGTGAGCTGCCGCGCTTCGTCAATGCTGTGTGCCAGCGGCTTTTCACAATAGACGTGCTTGCCGGCTTTGATGGCCGCCATGGCGGCGACCGCGTGTACGTGGTCGGGCGTGGCCACGACGACGGCATCGATGCCCTGCTCCATGGCCAGCATCTCACGGAAGTCTTTGTATCGCCGCGCGTCAGGGTATCGCTGGAAAGTCGCCGCCGCTTGTTTCGCATCGACGTCGCACAGCGCGACAATCTGCTCACCTTCCATCTCGCGCAGATCGGCCGCTCCCATCCCCCCGACGCCGATCCCGGCGATATTCAGTTTCTCGCTCGGCGGCTTATGGCCGGGGCCGCCCAGCACATGTCGCGGCACGATCGTAAAAGCGCCGTAAGCGGCGCTCGCAGCGAGCAACTGACGTCGATTACACGTACCCATGAACTTCCTCCGCAAACTGTTTTGCCCGGGAATAATCTACCACGCCGGCCCTCGCAAGGGCGATGCACACTGCTGTTGTTCTACACATCTCGAGAATCGTCCGCTGCGCGGCGCCGGCCTTTGGAGTGCGGCGATTTATCGCCGCTTTTGTCGGTCGCGGAGCGACCTTTTTCGTCGCGCCGGTTCCTGGTCGCCGACCGACTCATCAAAAGAAAGCGGCTACCAACCACCGCCCCAATTCCCCTTGTCGAAAAAAGCATTACCGTTGTCAAAAACAAAGGTCGCGTCGCTGAGTTTGCTGGGCTAAACCGTTTGTTTCAAACGGAGTGCGTCAACCGCCCTCCCGCCTTGGAAACGTGCCCGCAACCATAAATCTGGGGGGGCCACGTCCGATTTTGGATTTGTCGTCGGCCGCAGGCTTTTGCAGCGCGGAATCGTGAGCCTTCTGGCCGGCCAACGTGATTGGAACCACGGATGTCACCGATGGGCACGGATAGGAGTAGATCCTTGGCATCGGCGGCAATCCGTATTTCATCCCTCGATCGTTGGTCCTTTCATCCCTCATCCCTCATCCCTCATCCCTCATCCCTCATCCCTCATCCCTCATCCCTCATCCCTCATCCCTCATCCCTCATCCCTCATCCCTCATCCCTCATCCTAACCGCGAACTGGCTTGGCGTGCGCGTTTATTCTCGCCAGGGCCGAGCGCGGAAAAGCCGAACCGCGGCCGATCGCGCCTGCCAGCTCAAAAAAGATGCACAAGAAAACCGACCTGCGCACATTGCTGGCAACGACCCGCAACCATCCTCCCAGAGCTCTACGAATAATCAAAAAACGCCGGGTTCCGGCCAACGGTGCAAATTTGCACCGCTCGTGCGCCCGCGATGCCGAGCTTTCCGCCACTGCTCACTTTTTAAGCAGCTTCGGGAATGAACCCTCAGACCCTTTGCGACACCAACTTGCCAAACATCGTCAGACCAGGGCTTCAGCCCTAGCGCCTGCCGCCCGCCCTTTCACGCCCGCGCCAAGCGGATCGAGCGTCCTTCCCCGTCTACCGTCTACCACCTACCGTCTACCAGCCTTTTTCTACCGTACCGCTGGCTTGGAGCGTTTCCGCCGCGCACCGGCTGCTGCCAAATCGCTCATCTGAGCCCTGCCTCCTATCCCTAACCCGTAACGTGTCCTCTCGGTCTTAGACGCCCTTCACCGGCCGAAAGTTCCACCAGGCGCTTCAACAAACCTCGCCGTTGCGGCGATTTGCTGGGCGATGATTTTTTGCAGCGGCTTTTCGGCCGGCCAGCCCCGGACGTTGGCGTGATTCGGATTGTTTGGCAATGGCGCGGCTTCGACATTCAGCCTTTGACCCAGGCAAGTGGCGGCGGAAAAATCGCCGCGACCATAGAACGTCTTTCCGCGGGCCGTGGCGACGTCGAGACCCGCGCTCCAAAGCTCTTCTTCAGTCGCCATAAAATGGCGCGTCACCGAAAGGTCGGTGTGAGGGTGCGGAATAAAAGCATCGGGCTTCAGCGAGCGATCGCTGCCCCGAATGTGGCTACTTTGCAGGATATAGCGCGCGAGGAGTTCGTCGTCGCTCACCGGCGGAACATTCGCGGGATCAATCACGCTGCGTAGATTCGGCGGATTAGGTCGATGATCGCGTCCGGCGCCTCGCCGAAAAACGCTTCTGTCCCATAAGCTCGATTCGGGCCGACGAGCGCCGCGTAGTGCAGTTCGCCCTCGGGGGTGACACTGAGCGAAAGAGTCCGTCGCGGCCCGCGGTGCCATTCCAACGTCAATTGGCCATCCGGCTCAGCACCAACGGACGGCGCCGAGCAGCCTAGCGGCAGTGATTCGAGGAACCTGTAGGCGTTGCGCAACGTGTCCTGGCTGACAGGTAAAGCACCGAAGCCATCCCAATCGCCGTGGCGGCACTCGTCCCAGACCGCTCCCAATTCCTCGCGAATGGTGCTTTCAAGTCCAAACACATTCGACTCGCTAAGCTTTCGCCACCCTTCCTGTGTCTCTCGCTCAACATATCTGGCGGCATCGCTGAAACCACGAGTCATCAGTCCTGTGCTCACTGTGTCTCTCCCTGAAACAGTTTAAGGGCGCTCTTCTTCAAGAGGCTGAAAAAGGCTTTGTCTTTGA
>DASSFG010000524.1:0-7530 GCA_035694685.1 Pirellulales bacterium | reverse complement strand
TTCGTCGCAGGAAACTCGCCGTCAAGCTTCGGCAGTAACCCGCAAGTTACGTCTTCTACGGGCCCACGGTTTGATCCGCAAAGTCCCAAAAACACACCGTTATATGCTGACCGACAAGGGCCAATCCGCCATCGCTGCCTTTGCTGGCCGCACGACAGGCCGACAGTGCGAAACTGGCCCAACTCGCGGCATAAAATCTTCGCGGGGCGCGAAGAAATCAGGGCTTAGTAGTACGGAGTGCGTTCCCTACAGATGCCAACCTCAATTTCTAGTCTTGACAAGGCACTAGCTCACGACCAAAGCCGCGCCAGTGGCTTCCCTTCGGAAAGTCGGTAAGACTTGCCGCGGCTATCGCGAATTTCGCTGCTCGGATCGGCGCCCAACGCCGAATAAATGGTGGCCGTGAGATCGGCGGGGCTTACCGGGCTGTCGGTCACGTGCGCCGCGTGGCGGTCGGTGCGGCCATAAATCGCTCCGCCGTTAAGGCCCGCGCCGGCCATGAGCACCGTGAACGCGAACGGCCAGTGGTCGCGGCTGGCATATTTCTTGTCGATCTTCGGCGTGCGGCCAAAATCGCCCATCCAGACCACCAGCGTTTCCTCGAGCAGGCCGCGTTCGGCCAGGTCGCTGACCAGCGCCGACAAGGCACGGTCTGACCGCGGCACGAGACTGTCTCGTACCAGCGGGAAATGGTTGCGGTGGGTGTCCCAGGGATTGTTCGCCAGCCGCGGGCCCTTGCCATCGGCCCAATCTTGCTCCTCTTTGCCCCAATAAACCGTTACGAACTTCGCGCCGCCTTCGACCAGTCGGCGGGCCAAGAGCACTGCTTGGCCATGCCGGTTGCGGCCGTAGCGTTCGTGTACTTCCGCCGGCTCGCGTTCGACGTCGAACGCCTCTTGAACGCTCGGGCGGCTCAACAGCGCCAGAGCTTGCTGCTGATATTGATCGAAACGCCGCACTTGTGCGGTGGCTTCGAGCCAGGCCAATTCACGATTGTAACGCTCGACGAGCGAACCGATCCGCCCCAGCCGCTCACGGGTGACGTGCGGCAATAAACCTAACGACGGTTTGACGACCCGCGCCTCCTCGCGCGTCACCTCCACGCGGAACGGATCGTAGGAGCCGCCCAAGAAACCCGCGTTCTGGCCGGGCAGCACGCGCGCTTCCATTTTCATCGTTTCAGGCAACTCGATGACTTTGGGCATGGCCGCCGGCGCACGATCGACCGCGCCAAAGGCCGGGCCCATCTGCGGGAAATCGGTCTCTTCCACCTTGAGATTGCCGGCCGAGCTGAGGTGCTTATAACCGGTGAGCATCTGGTAGACGGCCGGATCGTGAACCGTGGCCTGGTGGCAGACGCTGCGGATTTGCACGAGCCGGTGCATCTGACCGGCCGTCATTGGCAGTAGCTCGCACACGCGCGTCCCAGGCACCGAGGTCGCGATCGAGGAATAAGGCCCGCGGATTTCCGCCGGCGCATCGGGCTTGAGATCCCAAAGATCGAGATGGCTGGGTCCGCCATCCATATAGAGCAGAATGCACGCCTTGGCCCGCGGCGGCGGTAAGTTGGCGGCTGAAGCCGAACGCACCAAGGCATTCAGCGGCTGACCGCCCAACGCCACCACGCCTATTTTCAGCCAATCGCGTCGCCGCAAATTCGGTGGGTCAAGCATTACGGTCTCTGATCGTTTCATCATCAAACAAGAACCAGACAGGGAATGGTTCGTTTGAACCACGCCACCATCCTAACATGGTATGATGGCCGGCATGGAAGAAAACCCATATGAGTCACCAGTTGAATTCGCTCCCACATCGCCAAAATCGCACTTCACCGTTCTCAAGTGGTACACCGCCGTCGCGTGCGTGGCCATCGCGACGTTCGTCGCCTTCTGGGTTGTCGCCTACTTCGTCGCTGGTTAATTGACACCTGCCGCGAACCGGCTTAGGGCCGACCGAAAAATAACTTCCGCATTTGGCGGACTGACAATCTGTAGGGAACGCCCTCCGTGGCGTTCCGCGAATTACGATGTAGCGTCAAACCCGCTTCACGGAAAGCCACGGAGGGCGTTCCCTACAGACACATATTCACATAGTTGCGATTTGCGGAAGTTATTTTTCGGCCGGCCCTTAGTCGCTCGGCCGGTTTCCGCCGCCTGTGGTCAAGCCCAGAGGGGGACGATGGTCTGCGCGCAGCAATCCAGAATAGGGTCCTCGTTGTTCTACACATGTCCTATGTCGCTGCGGCCGTTGCGGTCCCCAGTCCCGTAGGGACGGTAGAGTTTAGCCGTGGGCGCCAGCCCACGGAAAACGGACGCGACGATCCGCGCAGCCGCGTAGCGGCGACAGAGCTGCGTGGAGCCCTACCTATGTCGCCGCTACGCGGCTTGCCTAATCTGCGGCATCCGTACCGTGGGCTTGCGCCCACGGCTAAACTCTGTCGCCGCTCCGCGGCTGGCGGCCGACGTGTCATGTGACCGCTGTTCGATATCGCCTTTAGCGGAGCGAAGACGACGTGGGCGCGCCAGTGATCGCGCACGGCTACTTAAAGAAGTGCGCGGGATCCGGAAAGACCACACGAAGGGCGGCGGCAACGAGCAGCCCGATGACCAAAGCGCCGGCGCCGATCGCCACGGCGTCTAAGAGTAGCTTGTCGGCTCGTCGCCTTTTCGGGCGCACGATAGCTGTCGGTGACTTATAGGGATTCTCCTCCATGCCCGCATGATACCGAAGGAATGGCGGCCCAACAAAAATCTGAAGCGGGTGGCAGCGATACCCTTTGTTTCAAAGTCAAGAAAAACCAGGAAACGGTAGGCGAGGCGCGCGAAAGCTAGGACTTTTGACGGTCGTCGTCGCGATTCTTTTTGCCTGGCAAGAACAGATCAATCAGCCCGAGGTCGAGGAACGAGGACGAAATAGCCAAGCACAAACAGACGAGGATCGCAAACACGGCGACTGCGGTATTGCCATTCACGCCGAACCATTCAGCACCGGCCCAGAGCGCCCATGCGATAAACGGAAGCAGGATGACGGCGACAAAGGCAACTTCTCGCTTCATGGCCCCATCATAGCGACCACATCAGCGTTTTTATGGAGAATTGTGGCCGGCGCATGGGCTATCTGGCTTAGGCTGGCTTTTGCTTGACTTTGGAGCGAATGGTTTTACTGTCGCTCTACCAAGCGCCTCCTCCCGTTCATGGCGCGTTACAATGGGCGGGATGGAAGGCATCGACCGCTTTGACCTCGCAGCATCCTTCGTCGTCGCACTTCTGTTTGCCGCTGGCTACGGCATGACCAAGACCGAAAGGTCGGAGATTCCCGAGTTTGACCGACACGTTCCCGCCGTCGAGAAGCTGCTGATATGGATGATCGTCACGTTGTTTTCATTGGCGATCCTAGGTCCGATTGTTGTTCGGTAAAACTACCACTGCCGAAAAACCGCGCACCGCCTCGAGTAAGCGATCAGCCTGTTTTTACTCATTGGCGAAATCGCAGAGATGCTCGCCATCTGCGCTAGTTGACTGCCGTCGCGCCACGGTGACATAGCATCGGCCGCAGATTTGCCACAGCCGCCCCGGCGCGGTCTAATGGCCAGCGTGGAAGAAAACCCGCAACGTCTCGAAAGACTCCGCGTACGGCTTTGCCGGTCGGCACTAGCGGTGTCGATAGCTGCCACGATGCTCATCAGTGCGAGTGACAATGGTTGGTTCGCCTCTGCGATCCTCGCCCTGCCACTTGTTTTCGTCGCGTGGTCGATCGTGAGGGTTTAGCCTTTTTGTTCCACCGCCCCACCTTCGGTATCATAGGGGCATGGCAAAGCGCCAGAGAAAAAAAGCAACCGCTAAGCGCTCAAAGGCCGCCGACCGGCCGCAGACGGATGACAGTGTTCGTGTCGAAAGTATTCTTGTGGAAGACGTTGGCTCTCACGAGCTAGTAGGAGAGATCCACGCGCGGCTCGTCATCATGGAAAAAGCTGGCTACGAAATCATCGACATGAGCGCCATAAACGATCTGCACAACGGAGGCACGAAGCAGATCATTATTGCCGGAATTAAACGGCCGGATTGCTCTGCCTGATTCCCGCGCACTCTTCCCTGGGCAGCTCGTGCCAGGTTTCGCGTGACTTCGAAGTGAATGATAATCACTACCGCGCCGGTCATCTGCTGGTACGACCTGCCCGCGGCGCGTTAAACTGTGCGGTACGTCGTTTAGCCGAGGCGTGATCGTGAAATTCTTGACATGCTCTTTCGCTGTGTTGTTCGCCGTCAGTGCGGTCGTCGTCGACTGCGCTACCGGCGGCGAACGGCATTGGGCGTTCGAGTCAGTGCGAGCGGTCGTCGTTCCGGACGATGGAACGGGCTGGGCGGAAGGTCCGGTCGATCGCGTCGTGTTGGCGAAGCTCGCCGAGCAGGGATTGCAACCCGTCGCGCCGGCCGAACCGCAAACGCTCGTGCGGCGCGTGTTTTTTGACTTGCTGGGCTTGCCCCCGCAACCGGAGGATGTCGATGCGTTCCTGGCCGACGCGTCGCCCGACGCTTGGCCGAAGCTGGTCGACCGCTTGCTGGCGTCGCCGCACTATGGCGAACGCTGGGGGCGGCATTGGATGGACGTGGTGCGCTACGCCGATACCGCCGGCGACAACGCCGATTACCCCGTGCCCGAGGCCCGCCTCTATCGCGACTACATTATCGACGCCTTCAACGCCGACAAGCCGTTCGACGAATTCGTCGAGGAACAGTTGGCCGGCGACATCCTGGCCCGCCAGACCCCTGACGACCGCAATGGTTACGCGGAGAAACTGGCCGCCACCGGTTTCCTCGCCCTGTCGCGCAGGTATGGCACCGGGCCTTATGAGCTGTGGCACCTGACGCTCGAAGACGCGATCGATACGACGGGCCGCGCCTTTCTCGGTCTCTCGCTGCGTTGTGCCCGCTGCCACGACCATAAATTCGACCCCGTCACGATCGAGGACTATTACGGCCTGTACGGCATTTTCGCCAGCACGCAGTTTCCCTGGGCCGGCTCCGAGGAAGTGCATTCCAAGAAGCTCGACCGCCTGAAGTTCGTGCCGCTCGTACCCGGCGACGAGGCCGGTCCCAAGCTCGCCGCCTGGCAGGCAAAAGTGGCCGATCTCGAAGCTCAAATCAAACAGCTCGAAGCCGGCGACGACGCCGAAACCAAGGCTCGCTGCGAGAGCTTGCGGAGCGAGCTCCGAAACCTGCGCAAGCCCGGGTTGCCCGGCGACCTGCCGGGGGCCTACGCGGTGGAAGAGGGGCCAGTCGTCGAGACACGAGTACAACTTGCCGGCGAGCCGAATCAGCCCGGCGAAATCGCGCCGCGCTGTGTGCCACGGTTTCTCGCCGATGAGACAGGTCTGACGATTCCGACGGGCGCCAGCGGCCGTTTGCAATTTGCCCAATGGCTCACACAGCCCAAGCATCCGCTCACCGCGCGCGTCATCGTCAACCGACTATGGCAGCACCATTTTGGCCGGGGACTGGTGGCGACCGCCTCGAACTTCGGCGAAAGCGGCGAGCCGCCGACGCACCCCGAGCTGCTCGATTGGCTTGCCGGCCGGTTTGTCGAACAAGGCTGGTCGATCAAAGCGATCCATCGGCAGATCCTGCTTTCGAAAACCTATCGGTTGGCCAGTGCGGCCCCGGAAGCCGCCGTGAAGCTCGATCCGGCGAACCGCTGGTTTGGCCGCTTCGAGCGGCGCCGGCTCGACGCTGAGTCGCTTCGCGACGCCCAGCTTGCCGTGGCGGGCCGTTTGGACCGCGCTCGTCCGGCCGAGCATCCGTTCCCCGCCATCGCCGATTGGACGTGGACGCAGCACAGCCCCTTCAAGGCCGTCTATCCCTCGAACCACCGCAGCGTTTACCTGATGACGCAGCGCATTCAGCGACATCCGTTTTTGGCCTTGTTCGACGGTCCCGATCCGAACGTTTCGACCGACGATCGCACCAGTGCCACCGTTCCGCTGCAAGCACTCTGGGCCATGAACAATGCCTTCGTCGCCGAGCAGGCGGCGGCGTTTGCCCGTCGGCTGCTCGATTTGCCGCCCGACACGGCCGAGCGCATCGACTTAGCTCATCGGCTGGCTTACGCACGGCACGCGAATCCGGTGGAACGTGAACGGGCCGCCGGCTTTCTCGACGCGTATCGACAGGAGCTGACGGGCGCGGGGGAGACTGATGCGACGGCGGAGTTGGAGGCGTGGACGAGCTATGCCCGCGTGCTTTTGACCGCCAATGAATTTGTCTACTTGGATTGAACGACATGACCCGCCGTTTTTCGACGCGCCGTGAGTTTTTGGTCCGCTCGTCGGCCGCCGGACTGGCGGGTGTGGGACTGCGCCCATTGCTGTTGCGGGCAGCGGAGGCCAACGGCGGCGGCCCGCTGGCGCCGAAGTTGGGCCATTTCGAAGCCAAGGCCAAGCGGCTGGTGTTCGTGTTTCTCACCGGCGGCTTTTCGCACGTCGACACGTTCGACCCCAAACCGAAACTCGCCGCCAGCAGCGGTCAAACCGTGGCCGCCGAGAGCCTCCGCGACGTCACGACGCAGCCGCTGTTAGGCACGCCTTTTCAGTTCACGCCGCGCGGAAAAAGCGGGCTGCCGGTGAGCGAGGTGTTTCCGCTGTTGGGCGATGCGGCCGACGAATTGTGCGTCATTCGCTCGCTGCACACCGACATCGTGGAGCATTTCCAGGGGACGTTGGCCATGCACACCGGTTCGGCGACCGTGCCGATGCCGAGCATCGGCTGCTGGCTCAGTTTTGGGCTCGGCACGTTCAATCCGAATCTGCCTTCGTACATCGTGCTGGCCGAGCACACGCCTTATGCCGGCGCCCAGGTGTGGGACAACAACTTCCTGCCGCCGTACCATCAAGGCGTGCGGATCGTGCCGGGCGACGAGCCGATTGCTGACCTGCGCTCGTCGGCCAAGAGCACCACGCTCGCCGAGCTGGAGCGCGTCATGCTCGGCGACGTGAACGAGCTGCACGCCGCCGCGCGGCCGGGCGACCTGAACCTGAAGGCACGTATGCACACCTTTGACGTGGCCCGCGGCATGATGCGTGAAGCGCCCGAGGCTTTCGACCTGGGCCGAGAGACCGCGGCCACATTGGCCGATTATGGTGCCCAACCCGGCGACAAGGTGTCGTTTGCCGCTCAGTGTTTGCTGGCCCGGCGGCTGCTGGAGCGTGGCGTGCGTGTGGTCGAGCTGATCGACAGCGGCTCGCACGACAATTGGGACGCCCACGGCGACATGCAGCAGCACCGCGGCAAGGCCCAGCGCGTCGATCAGCCCTTGGCGGCCCTGCTGAGCGACCTGCGCCGGCGCGGCCTGCTCGATGACACGCTGGTGGTCATTTGCACCGAGTTCGGCCGCACCCCCTGGTCCGACAATGGCAAAGGCCGCAGCCATTGGCACCGGGCGTTTTCGTGCTTGTTGGCCGGCGCCGGAGTGCGCGGCGGAATGGCCTACGGTCAGACCGACGACTATGGCATCGAGGTGGCCAGCGACCCGTGCCAC
>DASSFG010000523.1:0-31674 GCA_035694685.1 Pirellulales bacterium | reverse complement strand
TATCTGATCGTTGACGAGATCAATCGAGGAGACATACCTCGCATTTTTGGAGAACTGCTCACGACGTTGGAGAAGGACAAGCGGGGAAAACGGATCGTTTTGCCGGTCAGCCAAGAGCTCTTCTCGGTTCCCCGGAACGTGTTTCTGTTGGGCACCATGAACACCGCCGATCGGTCAATCTCGCTGCTGGACGCCGCACTTCGGCGGCGATTCGGCTTCGTTGAACTGATGCCCGATGGTACCGTCTTGAAGGATGTGTCCGTCGAGGGAATTGCTCTTAGCGCATGGCTCGACGCCCTCAACAACCGTATTCGCGAGCACGTTGGGCGAAATGCGCGAAATTTGCAAATTGGCCACTCGTATCTGATGCAGGGGAGCGTCCCCGTAAAAGACCTGGCCGCGCTGACGCGGGCGATTCGAGACGACATCATCCCATTGCTCGAAGAATACTGCTATGAGGATTACGGGACTCTGGCCAATATTCTTGGCGAACATATCGTGGACGTATCGGCCCAACGGATCCGGCAGGAGTTGTTCGACGACATTGGAAAAGACGTGCTTATCGATGCGCTCAATGGTTTCTTTGAGGGACTGTCGACTTCGTCCGAAGTTCTTCCGCTCGATCGATCGCAAGCCGCGCCAGACGATGACGAGGAGGGAGACGACTGATGTCGTCGACTTCAACTTCGATCACGCTTTCTGAGTGGGAAACACGCGGGCCCGACAATTGTCCGGAGCTCGTTGATCGATATCTCGATGCCTCCAGCGGAACACGGCATGTCGCCGAACGGCTCGTGGAATGCAATCTGGTGGGGATCACGGAGCTGCGTCGCGGCCTTCGGTCATTCCGTGCGTGATGAACAGGGCTTGAAGGGAATGATGCGTTACAACCCCGACTTCAACCCCCAGGGGCTGAGGTCACCGACACCTCGACCTGATTTTGTTGTGATCCACCAAGGGGCCATTCGGTCGATACTCGACACCAAATATCGTGACTTATGGGACCGGCAAAGGCGGCTGCCGCGTGAAATGCTCTACCAGTTGGTCATCTACGCGATTAGCCTGCGTCAACATCCGCAAAGCAGCATCCTGTATCCCACGACCGACTGCTTGGCAAAAGAAGCGAGGATCGATGTAGCCGACCCGCTCTTCGGCAAGCACCTGGGGCAAGTCTGCCTACGTCCTGTTCTCCTACCGCTACTTGAAAAGATGCTGTCGCTCGGCACAGCCCAAGCTCGAAGAGAGCGAGACGCATACGCTCGGTGGCTCGCATTTGGGGAATAAGAGGCGGCCCGACCACTGGAAGCTTTCTCACTGCTGCCGGCCGGCTACGCCGGACTGATCGCCGCGGCGGGTGGAACTTTTTTCGAGCGAGCGGCGTCTAAACCCGAGAGTGCCACATGATGGTGCCGATAGCCCCAACTGCCGCGAAATCAACTGGCAACCGTTTGCAGTTGCCAAAAGGAGGTACGCGTCCTTCCCATGAGTTGCGCGCCTTCGCTGGCGCACGGATTGCCACAGAGGGCGTTCCTACAGACCTCACGATCGGGTATCGCTACGTTGCCAGGAGCAATCGTCCCGGCACCTGCAAGTAGTTTTTCACTTCGTTCAGAAAGCGGGCGGCCGTGGCGCCGTCGATCAAGCGGTGGTCATAGGACAGGCTGAGCGGCATCATCAACCGGACTTTCAGCTCGTCGTTGTCCATCACCACTGGCAGCTTGCGCGAACGGCCAATGAGCAGAATCGCGACCTCGGGGTGATTGATGATCGGCGTGGAGTAAATGCCGCCGATCGCACCCAGGTTGCTGATCGTGAACGTGCCGCCGCGCATGTCTTCCATGCCGAACTGGTTGTTGCGGGCACGGGCCGAGATTTCGGCGAGCGACTGGGCGATTTGCGGGATGTTTAGCCGGTCGACCTCGCGCATCACAGGCACGACCAGGCCGCGCGGCGTATCGACCGCCACGCCCAGGTTCACGTAGTCTTTGTAAATGATCTGCTCATTTTCCAGATCGAGCGTGGCGTTGACCGTGGGATGCAGTTGCAGCGAATGGGCCACGGCCTTCATCACGAAGGCCATCATCGTGAGCTTGATTTCCGTGCCCACGTAGTCGGCCATGCTTCCTTTGCGAATCTGCTCGAGCTCGGTAATGTCGACGTCGTCGAAGTTGGTGACGTGCGGTATGGTCTGCGACGAGCGGGCCATGTTCAGCGCGATCGTCTTGCGGATTTTTGGCAACCGCTGCACCTGCGTCGGACCGTACTGGTCTTGTGCCGGCGTGGCGTCAGGAATGGTCGGCGTGCGCTTGGCGGGCATCGGCGAGTGCAGCGTCGCTTCGCGGACCGCCTTTTTGACATCCTCTTCGGTGATGCGTCCGCCGGGCCCCGTTCCGTTCACGCGACTGAGATCGACGCCGAGCTCGCGCGCCAGGCGGCGCGTGGCTGGTCCGGCAGGGGCCGTCGGCGGAGCGTCGTCGTGCTCGCCGACCGGGGCGGAGCGCATACCGCCGCCATTGCTTGAGGGACGTGCCGGCCCGCGCTCGGGGGCCGGCGCCGCTTTAGGCTCTTCCTTGACGGCGACCGCGGCCGGCTTCTCGGCGGCAGGCGCCGTGGTCGCCGGACCCGTTTTCGGCGGCGACTCGGGCGGCGCGGCCCGCGTCTCGGCCTTTTCCGCAACCTCGCGCTTGGGAGCCGGCTTGGCGGCCTTTGCCTCGGCGCCTGCTTTGGCCTCGATCGTCAGCAGCAGTCCGCCGACAGGCACGCTTTGGCCTGCCTTCACGTGGACCTTGGTCACCTTTCCGGCTTGCGGCGAAGGCAATTCGACGGTGGCTTTGCCCGTCTCAACCTCGACCACGCCCTGGTTGGCCTCGATCTCATCGCCCTCGTGAACCAACACGTTCACGATATCGCCCGCTTCAATGTTTTCGCCCAAATCGGGCAGTTTGAATTCCATCTGTTCGCACTCTCGAGTTCTTAACTTCAATTGTGTACTAGCACTGCTTCACGGCTGCAAGGGTAAGCCGAGTATGGTCCCGTATGCCTTAATTTTCGGCGCCACTCGGACCCTTTCATCCTCAAAGCGATACGGCGCCAGCAATATGTCGATTTCGACGGCGCGCTGCACTTCGGCTTGCGCCTCGGCACGATCAACAAAACGGTTACTGGACAGGTTGTAATCCGCAACGTTGCGAGCTTGCCTCAACGAACGTAATCGGCGAGCAACTTCCGCTAGCGAGTGCTCGTCAGAGTTCGATAAACACCACTGCACGTTGCGATGCGCTAGGGTGTCAATCGGAATAATGACACCGCAGTCTGCCACAAACTGCCTCGCTAGGTGAAAAGCCCCATAGTATGCGCGACTGACCGCGCTGCGCAGGCGGCCTTCGCCGCGACCGGCCAACAACTGCGTGGCCACCGAAATAAACTCATTCGGATTCATCTTGAACGGTCATCGCCAAGCAGCAAGGAAACGTTTCCATGCGCGCAAGTTCGCAACACTCTTGATGCCATTGCCGGTCGAGTGCCATGATCTCGTCCAGCGTTCCCTTAACTTGAACCTCAAAGACAACGTATTCTTCCGGAAGTTCCGGATCTTGCTCCCGGCGAACAACCACCAGCCCCGGAAACAGCCGCTGAGTCATTGTCAGCACGTTGCGATACTCCTCCGATGATTCTAGATCTTCCGGCAGTACAGGTTCAGATATTTTTACGTTGCTGCGTGCAGGCACTGTCGCCATTTGCTTCTCCGATGGTTAAAGCTGAAAGAATCACAGTGGGCAATGGCCACCGGTTTCTCCCTCATCCCTCATCCCTCATCCGTCATCCCTCGGCCATCAGGCAAACAACGGATCGGCCTTCTCGGCATCGATCCCCAAATTCGTAATCGCTTTGGGCAGTTTGGCCCGGTCGAATTTGCCTTGTTCGGCCAGTTTGGTCAAGGCAGATAAGGTGATGAACTCGGCGTCGACCTCGAAATGGCGCCGCAATCTTTCGCGCGTGTCGCTGCGGCCCAGGCCGTCGGTGCCCAGAGCAAACAGCCCGCCGGGCACCCAAGGGGCGATCTGCTCGGCCACCGCCCGCACATAATCGCTGCTCGCAATAAACGGACCTTCCTCCTTGGCCAGGATCGCTTCCAGATAAGAGCGGCGCGGCTTTTCGTTGGGATGCAGCATGTTCCAACGCGAGGTGGCATGGATGTCGCGCCTCAGCTCGGTGTAGCTGGTGACGCTCCACACGTTGCTCGCGACTTTGTATTTTTCAGACAACATCTCCTGAGCACGCAACACCTCGCGCAAGATCGCCCCGCTGCCGAATAGCTGCACGCGGGGCTGCTTCTTGTCGCCCTCGACCACCGACAGCTTGTAAACGCCTTTGACGATGCCCTCGGTCACGCCTTCGGGCATGGCCGGCATCTTGTAGTTTTCGTTGTAGAGCGTGATGTAGTACATGCAGTCTTCACACTCTTCATACATCCGCCGCAAGCCGTCCATGACGATGACCGCCGTCTCGTAGGCATAAGCCGGATCGTAGGAATGGATGGTCGGATAGGCCATCGAGAACAGATGGCTGTGGCCGTCTTCGTGCTGCAAGCCCTCCCCGTTGAGCGTGGTGCGGCCGGCCGTGCCGCCCAACAAAAAGCCGCGGCAGCGGGCATCGGCCGCCGCCCAGATCAAGTCGCCGATGCGTTGGAAGCCGAACATCGAGTAATAGATGAAAAACGGAATCATGTTGATGCCGTGCGTCGTGTGGGCCGTGCCGGCGGCAATGAACGACGACATCGATCCCGCCTCGGTGATGCCTTCTTCCAGGATTTGCCCGTCTTTGGCTTCGCGATAGTAAAGAAACTGCTCGCTATCGACCGGCTCGTAGAGCTGGCCCGTGTGAGCGTAAATGCCGCACTGGCGGAAGAGCGGGTCCATGCCGAAGGTGCGCGATTCGTCGGGCACGATCGGCACGATGTACTTGCCGAACTCCTTGTGCTTGAGCAGGCGGCCGAAGTGCTTGACAAAGGCCATCGTAGTCGAAACCTCACGGTCGCCGCTGGAGGTGATTGAGTCAGGGAACTCGTCGATGCGCGGCATCTTTTGCGGGTTGGCCTTGGCGATGCGGGCCGGCACGAAGCCCCCCAGCTCATTGCGTCGTTCGCGCAGGTATTGCATTTCGGGGCCGTCTTCCGCCGGGCGGTAGAACGGCGCTTCGGCCACGTCCTGGTCGGAAATGGGAATGCCAAAGCGGCTGCGAAACTCGCGGTACTCGTCTTCGTTGAGCTTCTTTTGCTGGTGCGTAATGTTGCGGCCTTCGCCCGCCTCGCCCAAGCCGTAGCCCTTGATGGTCTTGGCCAGGATCACTGTCGGCTTACCGGTGGTTTCCATGGCGGCCTTGTAAGCAGCGAACACCTTCTCTGGGTCGTGTCCGCCGCGCCGCAATGAGCGCAGTTTTTCGTCGGAGAGGTGGCTCACCAGGTCGAGCAGCTCGGGGTATCTGCCAAAGAAGTTCTCGCGGATGTAGCTGCCCGGCATGACGGTGTATTTCTGATATTCGCCGTCGACTACTTCGCCCATCCGCTGCACGAGCAGGCCGGTCTTGTCTTTATCGAGCAAAGTGTCCCAGTCGTCGCCCCAGACGACCTTGATCACGTTCCAGCCGGCGCCGCGGAAGGCGCCTTCCAGTTCTTGGATGATCTTGCCGTTGCCGCGCACGGGGCCGTCGAGCCGTTGCAGGTTGCAGTTGATAACGAAGATCAGATTGTCGAGCTTCTCGCGGGCCGCCAGCGTAATCGCCCCGAGCGATTCCGGCTCGTCGCACTCGCCATCGCCGAGAAAGGCCCACACCGTACGGCCATTGGTATCTTTGATGCCGCGGTCGGCAAGATACTTGGCAAAGCGGGCCTGGTAGATGGCCATAATCGGCCCCAGTCCCATCGACACGGTGGGAAACTCCCAGAAGCCCGGCATCAGCCAAGGGTGCGGATAGCTGGAAAGACCGCCGCCTTCGGCCAGCTCCTGACGGAAATTGATCAGGTGTTGCTCGGTCAGCCGGCCTTCCAGATAAGCTCGCGCGTACATGCCCGGCGCCGCATGCCCCTGAAAGAAGATAATGTCGCCCGAATAGTCGTCACCCTTGCCGCGAAAGAAGTGGTTGAAGGCGACTTCATAAAGCGTGGCGGCCGACGCATACGTTGAGATGTGGCCACCTAGACCGTACGGCAGATGGTTGGCACGCGAAACCATCGCCATCGCATTCCAGCGGACGATGCTCTTGATGCGGCGTTCGATCTCCCGGTTGCCGGGGTAAGCTGGCTGCTGGTCGGCCGGAATCGTGTTGATGTAGGGCGTGTTGATGGCGAACGGCAGCTCGATGCCGTTGCGGCTGGCCAACTCATCGAGCACCGACAACAAATACCGGGCACGTTCCGGCCCTTTTGTCTCCAACACGTATTGCAGCGACTCGATCCATTCCGAAGTCTCGGCCGGATCGAAGTCATTACCTACCGGAATAATCTCGGCTTGGGCCATCCCAACTCCCTGTAGTAGCAAAACCTAAGTCGTTACACACCGCCGGCTTACCACAGACACAACGCAATTGGATGCCGGCCAAAGGATGGGCACTTGGTGCGCTTGCCTCGCGCCTGTGTGGGGGCGCTGGCAAGCAGCCGCCCTCAAGAGGCAAAAGTCATTGCGGACGAGCGAGGTTGAAGGCAGGGCCAGATTCCCAACCACCGACTCAACCGCCAAGGCTAACGCCAGCTTGCGCCCTGGAACCCGTGTTTATTATTTCGCACGGTCGCCAAGCCGTAAAGGGCAACCTAGGTCGTCAAATTTTACCTCACCGTTACGGAGTCGACTGCGATTGAAGAAGCCGGCCGTTGAAACTCGATGGAGTAGCTGGGCAGCCTGTTCGCTTCAGAGGAAATCAGACATGGGCTTGAGAGACTTCTTCGCCGCTTTGTGCAACATTCCGTCGGTGGCCGAACTATCGAGACAGGTGGCCCAGCGCAGCTATGGCCTGGTGCGCGAGTCGGTAGGTATCCACGTGTTGGCCTATTCGCGGGCTGAAGCACGCGGCTACGTGCGGGCCAAGGCCGGCGCCGTCATCCGGGCTGAAGCGCGCTACGTCGCCCAACGGCATCCATCTCTGACGAGCGCCGCACTGGCGCACGTCATCAACCAGGCGAGCGATCGCGTGGTGCAATCGGTATTGGCCGACCTGAACCGCGAGCGCACTCGACGCTCGGTATCACGCGCGGCCTAGGAATCCATCGGCACGCTGACGTCGGGTACCCGGGGCGCGGGTGGCTCGCCTGTGGCGAGCGGGAGGCGTCAGCCCTCGTAAATAGGCGTGCGCGATTACCGGACTGCCTCCGCTGGGAGGATGGCCTTCCTAGGCCGTCACCATCGACGGTGACGGGCTAGGAAGCCCATCCTCCTCGAAACCTGCACCGCTAATCGCGCACGGCTATTTAGTGTGCCGCGCGCCTGTGGCGAGCGATAGTCGTCACCCCGGCGTGGCCACTTCGGCCGCGATAAAGCCGCAACGATTGTGTGAGCCGTCGCAAAAAGGCTTTTTGCTCGATTGACCGCAACGGCAGAGCGCAATGGCCGGCTTGTCGGAACTGATGGCGAACGGGTTCCCCTGCGCGTCGACGATCGTCACTGGACCTTGGACCACAAAGGGACCGTTGTTGCGCGTGCGGATGGTGACTTTGTCCATCGTTGAATCGCCCTTAATCCTGGTTTGGTCCCTTTTCGCCCGCCGCGGGAGCGCTCGCCGCAGGCTTGGCATCGTCCACGGGCCGCAAGACGAAGAGGACTTGCAGGCGGTCCTCTTCGACTCCAGTTGCCTGGCGCTTGTCAGCATTGCGCGTCGCCTCCGACTGCTTCACGCGTTCGAGCTTTCGTTCTTCGGCCGTTTGCTGCAGGCGGTTCATCTGGGACCTCAGGTTGTATGCAAAGCCACCCTGCGAGGCTTGCCCCGCTCCGCCGGCCGCCTGCGCTGGAGCAGGAGGCGGTGGCGCTGCTGGAGGTTGAGCCGGCACTTTTTTGTTCGGCCGACCATAGTTTTCCTTGGCCGGCGCCTTGCTGGCCACGGCGCCCCGACGATAGCGCTGCAATTCCTGCTGACGCGGAGCGTCGTCCGCCGGTTCGACGTCGACACTCTTGAACACTTCGTCGTCGCGGTCCAACTCCTTGAGCACGGCTGCGATCTGCGGCTCGCTGGCTTCGACCAACACGAGCTCGGCGTTTTGCTCGACGGCCGCCTGCTCCGCCTCGACCAACCGGCGCTGGCGTTGCCGCAAACCCCGCGGCGAAGTTTCATTTCGTCCCCGTTCGCCGGCTTCCAACGAGCTTGCCGTCGCCCCGAGACCCTCGTTCACGTTGGCCGGCTTCTCGGCCTTCAGCGTCGGCTGCTGGATGTTCTTGTCGGCGCTCTTGCCGTCAGTGTCTTTCTCAACGGCGTCTTTCTTGGCCGTGTCGCTCAGCGTTTCATCGGCCAAGTTCGCGTCTTCGGCCGGTTCTTCGTTCCAGGCAATGCGATTGCTGAGCAAAAGCTCTCGGAAACGCTCGTTGTATTTCTTGTCGGGCGAAACGTCGCACCACACGACCAACGTCTGATCCGTTACGAACGAGGCGTCGCCTGATTCGATTCCAAGACCCAGGCCGGCTCTGCGACCGTCGCGTTCGGCATAAGAACCCCGGTCAAGCTCTTCGACCTCGCCCATGGGCTCTTGCGCGGAACGCGCCGTGCCGGCCTTGGCACCCCCCATCTGGCCTTGGCTGAGAGGCTGGTTGACCTCGGGGCCGGCGCGCGGCGGTTTATCGGCCGACGGCAGCTCGCGGTCGTTGGGGGCGGAACTTGCTTGCTCGGCCGCCGCAGGTCCGTCGGCGCCCTCGGGCGCCATGCCGCCACCTAGCGGTAGTGCGTCTCGAAGTTCGTCAGCCCGGCGCGCGCTAAGCTCGCCGTCGTCTCCGGCAGCGCCGGGCGGGGCCATGGCCACCTGCCGCCCCGCAGCCGGCGGATGTCGCTGGCGGTCGACGACCATCAACAGTAATCCGGCTGCCAACGTCAGCGACGCCCAGGCAACCGGCCGCTTCAAACGCTGCCAGGAAAAACCGCTCTGCCGCTCGGCGCGCTCGACCGATTGACGCGTATCGCCGTTGTCCTCGCTGCGGCCGGTGAGCACCTCGCGCTCGGCTTGGCGCAGTACGTCGTCGGCAAAGTCGTGTGGCAAGCGGGTGCGCGGCAGGCGCTCGAGGCTGGTCTTGAGCGAACGCAGCTCTTCGAGAAGCTGCCTGCTCTCGGGCTGTTCGGCCAACCACGCTTCGACGCGCGCACGTTCGGCGGCCGAGGCCTCGCCGTCCAAATAAGCGCTCAAAAGTTCTTCGTCGAAGTCAGGCATGGTCAGGTCGTGTCAGCTTGCAGTACTTTCTTGAGTTGCTCGCGCAATTGCAGCCGGGCACGGTGCAGGCGGCTGCGGACCGTGCCGACCGGGATATCGAGAATGTTCGCCATCGCTTCATAATCGCACCCGTCCACGTCGCGCAGCACCAGCACCGTGCGGTGTTCTTCAGTGAGCGTTTCCAGCGCCCCGCGCACCTGCTCGGCCAACTCCTCTCGCTCCAGCCGGTCGCCCGGCGCGGCGCCGGCGTCGAGCGGCTCTTGCCCGCCGTCGTGCCGCAGGTCAATCGATTGCGTGGGCCGGCGGCGGCGTTGGCTGCTCATCGCCGTATTAAAGGCAATCCGGTACAGCCAGGTGTAAAACCCGCTGGCGCTCTGGAACGACTCCAGTTTCACAAAGGCCTTGACGAAGGCATCCTGCACGACGTCTTTGGCGTCTTCCGGCGATCCCAGCAGGTGGCACATGGTGTTGTACAAGCGGTCCTGGTATTTTCGCACCAGGTCGCCAAAGGCCGCCGAGTTGCCCGCCAGGGCCGCCTCGATGAGCTGCTTGTCGTCCACCACTCGCCACCCAAACTTTCGACGCGTGCGCTGTAAAAAAGTTCCCAGCCGGGCACTTTTCTCGGAAAAAAGCCGGCCGACGGGCCGTTTTTAGGGCCCTCTCTCCATCATCCCGGCAGGAAGGCGGCGTGTCAAATTGTGTATTCGCCGGGTGGTGTCTTAAAGCTGTATTGCTGCAGGACGCCGCTCACGACGAGTACGCACCGCGCTGGACGCTTCTTTTACGAATAACGCGCGGCGACGATGGCGCTGAGCCAGCCGGTTTGATGACAGCGCTCACAGCCGGCGCCCTTGCAGAACCGGCAAAGTGAAACCGGCCGAGCGCCCGCCAGCAGATTGAACGCCTGGTTCAGGTTCGACTGAACGTCGGCCAACACGGGTTCCGTCAGATACGCCCCACCCGGCTCGCGCGCCAACCGCTCGACATCGTAGGCCACTTTCTTCAGACGCAGCTCTTAAGATCACATTACGCACCCATGTATTGTATCATGCGTTCATTAGTGTCAAGTGTCCAGGCATAGGATTTTTTCCGCACCTGTAGGGTGGGACCAGCGAGCTTGCGCTTCGCCGGCTCACCATGAATTAGGCGTCAGCTATCAGGCGTCAGGTATCAGGCGCTTGGTTCCTTTCACCTGACGCCTTTCGCCTGACGCCTTTCGCCTGACGCCCGGTGGGCCGGCGCTCGCTCCGCTCACTGGTTCCACCCTACGACCATGGCGGTTGGCCGGACCGTTGCCAATCGCGGCGGGGCCACCTATTATGCAGTGCGCATGTACGGATCGCCGCTGGTTTTTTGCGAACGGACGGGATACTGGGCCGCTGCCTGGCGGCGGGTCGAGGCGCGGCTCTCCGCGCCGGAAGATCGCCGCACACCACCACCGCACTTGATTGAAACGCGCAGCGCGAGCGAATGCCGCGAGGTGCTGGCGACGCGCCGCGGATCGTTCGTAGTAGCCGAGCTGTCGTCTGCCTCCGCCGAGCAAACGCTCGACCTGCTGTGGCACCTCGCGACGGAAGTCGGCGAGACGGCGTCGGCCGTGGTGGCGACCCGCGAATGGTTGCCCTATGAGTGGCTGGCCCGCGAGCTGGGCGCCCAGGCGTTCGTCGTTTCGCCGTTCGGCCTGGAAGCGTTGCGCGAGGTGGTTGGGCGGCGCCTGCGGCGGGCCGCTCTGCCGACGGTCGATCTTCAGCAGCGCATCTGGGAAAACTTGCCGTGGAGCTGATGGTTTGATGTCCGATGAAATAATGAAGGCCCTGGCCGATTTTAAAGACCCAGAAACGGGCCGCAGCGTCGCCCAGTTGGGGCAAGTGAGCGACGTTAGCGTCGAAGGGGATCGCGCCTCGCTCACGCTGGCCCTCTCGACGCATTCCGCGCCGCTTTGGAAGCAAACGCAAGAGGAGTGCGCCGCGTTCTTACGGCAGCGTTGTCCGCAGTTCAAGGAAGTCGACGTGCGGCCGGCGGTCCATCCGCGTCCGCCGCAAAAGCTCGGGCAAATCGGCCTGGCAGCCAAGACGGTGATCGCGGTCGGCTCCGGCAAAGGCGGTGTCGGCAAGAGTACGATGGCCGCCAGCCTGGCCTACGGCCTCAAGCGCGCCGGGTCGGTGGTTGGCCTGATGGATGCCGACGTTTATGGCCCCAGCATTCCGCACCTGGTGGGCGTCAACAAGCGTCCGGAGATTGTCGAGCAAAAAATCCAACCCATCGAGGTCGACGGCTTAAAGGTCATGTCGATGGGTTTTCTGGTGCCGCCGGGCGAAGCGGTCATCTGGCGCGGCCCGATGTTGCACGGAGCCATTACGCAGTTCCTGCGCGACACCGATTGGGGTGAGCTCGATTATCTGATCATCGACATGCCGCCGGGCACCGGCGACATTGCCCTCACGCTCTCGCAGTTGTTGCCGCTCACCGGCGCCGTGGTGGTTTGCACGCCGCAGGACGTGGCGTTGCTCGATGCCGTCAAGGCGATCGCCATGTTCCGCAAGGTCAACATCCCGGTGCTGGGCATGATCGAAAACATGAGTTACTTTCTTTGCCCGGATTGTGGAAAACGCTACGACATTTTCGGCAGCGGCGGCGCCAAGAAGCGTGCCGCCGAGCTGGATGTGCCTTTCCTGGGCGAGGTGCCGATCAACATTCAGATTCGCATCAATGGCGACGAAGGCCGCCTGGCGGGCAACTACGCCCCGGCCGCCGGCGCGGAGTTTTTCGAAGCCATCTGTTACCGCCTCGTCCGCAATCTGGCCGACGCCTATCGCGCCGCTCCGCCGCTGCCCAAGTTATCGGTGCTGGCTTGAGTGGGTATGTTAACAGCGAGTTGCTGACGACATGTAGGGTGGGACGAGTGAAGCGAGTCCCACCTGTTCCGCCGGCAGTTGGTGGGACTCGCTTCGCTCGTCCCACCCTACGCTCTGCGCGACAACTCAGTGTTAAGACACGATCGGTTGAGCGGTCCGTCTTTACGGACTCGGCGGCAGGTGATACGTTCTAGCGTTTTACGCAGTTTCAGCGAGGAGGCACGATGCCGGAACAGTTACTCGACTTCAAGCAGCAGAAACAAGCCATCCGCGAGCAGGCGCACGCCAATCGCCGCGCCCAGGACAACAAGGAAGAACTCAGCCGGCAGATTTGCGAGACGTTCGTCGGTCTGCCGGAGTATGCAGCCGCTCACACGGTAATGTTTTACGTCGATGTGCGTACCGAAGTGCGCACCCGGGAGTTTTTGCCCGTCGCCCTCACCCACGGTAAGCGGATTGTCGTTCCCTATTGCGTCGACGGCGAGCTCGAGCTTTTCCATCTTGAAAACATGGACGAATTGTCGGTGGGCATGTACAAGATCCTGGAGCCGAAACCCGAGCTTCGCGAGCTACCTGCCAAGCGCGTCGACGTGCAAGAGCTCGACCTGGTGATGGTGCCCGGCGTGGCCTTCGATCGCACGGGCGCCCGCATGGGTCATGGCATGGGTTATTACGACAAGTTGTTGGAGCACGCTCGGAACGATGCTCCGCTCATCGCGCTGGCCTTCGAGTGTCAGCTTTTCGCCGAGATACCGACGGCGCCTCACGACATCTTCATGGACAAGATCGTCACTCAGAAGGCAGTGTACCTCGGGCGGGGACGTGCCTACGGGCAATGAAGCTACAATGACGAATGACGATACCCGAATGAGCCGGGACTCGTCGGCTTCGTCATTCGGATTTCGTCATTCTTTCGTCATTCGTCATTAGACATTCGTCATTCAAGAGCTTGGGCTTGGCTCCTCGTCCCGGCTGACAACTCACACCATGGCTACGATCGACGACACCTATGCCGAAGCATTTCGCAGCCTGTTTTCCGAGGTCTTAATCACGGCCCGCGACCGCAATTGGCTCGATCGGGCGGTGGCGGCGGCCACGGGCAACGCTTCGAGCACCATCCTGTGCGATTGCGAGGCGGGGCTCGACCGCTACGTCGGTCCCGGCGGCGACGATTCGTTTACCACGCCCGACGGCCGGCCTGGGGCGATCGTGCAGTTTCACGTACCGCGGTTTCGCAAAGACCGTGTTGCGGCGCTCGAGCGGTCATTGTTGGTGCGCCTCAGTCAGAACGTGCTCACTTGCCCTACGGCGAGCTGCTTCAGCCCAATCGACGGTGAGCCGTATTTCAAGCTGGGACGGAAAATCGCCTTTTTTGGCGACGGCTATCAGCGGCGCGGCGAGCGGTTGGGGCGAAAGGTGTGGATCGTGCCGATCCTCGGAGGCGAGTTTGTCATCGACCGACGCTTCGCTTATCGGGAAGGATTGATGGGCGGCAACCTGTGGTTTCTCGGTGCTGATCTTGACGCCGCTCTTTGCGCCGCCGAGCGCGCGAGAGACGCCGCCGCTGCGGTGCCGGGCGTCGTGCTGCCGTTTCCAGGCGGCATTGCGGCCAGCGGATCGAAGGCGGGCAGCCGTTATTCGTTTGCCGTGGCCAGCACCTATGCCGAGTATTGTCCGACCTTGCAAGGCGCGCTCGGCGATCGGTCGCGCGTGCCGGAAGGCGTTGGTTCGATCATGGAAATCATCCTCAACGGCCGCGACCTGCCCACCATCGCCGCGGCCACGCAGGCCGCGATTCGCGCTTCAGTCGACACCCCCGGGCTCGTCACGATCTCCGCCGGCAACTATGGCGGCCGGCTCGGAAAGAGTTTTATCTATCTCCGCCCCGAGCGCCAGCCGCGCGACGAGGGCGGTAGTGACCGTTAAGTCCTGGAAAGAGCTGCTTTCAACTCCCTGAAAACGGTGGCCGGGGCAATCAAGGCCGGTGGCGACATCTGGTTCAAAAATACTGATTTTCCCGCCCGCACGATGGAACCAGCAGCGGGCCACTTGGACGCATGCCCGGTCGATTGACGATGAATGCTTTGTGGCCAAAAGGCGGAATGGTTCCGGAAAGCCTACCGCCATCCCGCAACGCTCCACTGAACCGCCGTTACCCGCCCGAACATGATCTTGCCGTTTTGCGTGGCTTTGGCGTTGGCGGCCACGTCAAGCGGAGCGGCGGTAGTGCCGCGCCACGTGGTGCGACTGCCGCCCGTCGCGGTGCACGGCACGTTAGTGCAGTTCCCCACCAGCCAACCGCTCACGGCACCTGCACAGGCCCCCGGCACAAGCGGGCAGGCGCCCGGCGGACCGGCTCCGCAGCAGGCTCCAACCCCTCCCACGCAACCTTCCGAGCCCCTCCGCCGACGAGGTCGAACGGGCGAAACCGCGCCGCCCGGTCAACTCTGGATCAGCGGCTGGATCGACGCCTCCTACACGGCCAGCACCGATCGCGTGCAACAACTGCCGATGGGTTTCAACTATCGGGCCAACCAGTTTCTCTTGCAGCAAAACTGGGTACGTATCCAACGTGCGGTGGATAAAGAAGACGCCACTGACCCGAGCTTCGGCTTTCTTTCCGACACGATCCTGCCGGGATCGGACTACCGCTTTACACTTCCTCGCGGGCTCTTTCCGGGGCAGCTCACGGGCACTCGCGGCGGACCAAACCTGTACGGCATCGACCCCGTGCGGTTCTACGGCGAGGCGTACTTTCCGGGCATCGCCCAGGGGTTCGATTTTCAGGTCGGACGTTTTTATGCGCCGTGGGGCATCGAGGCCGTCGATGCTCCGAGCAACACGTTTCTCTCCCACAGCTACACCTTCGTGTACGATCCCTTCACGCAGACCGGCATGCTGACCACCACGAAGTTGAACGATCAGTGGTCGACGCAATCGGCCTTGGTGATCGGCAACGACGAATGGTTCAACCCCGGCAATCAGTTAAAGTATTCGGGCAACGTGCAGTGGTCGGCGGCCGACAAGCGCAATAGCCTGCGGTTCTCGACCATTCTCGGCTCGCCGCGCTACATCGCCCGCTACCAGCTCGACAATCTCAACCTGTTCGAACTGATTTACAGCCACCAGTTCAGCGAGCAACTCAAGTGGATCTTTGCGACGACCTTCGGATACCAGACCGGCGTGCCGAATTTGGGGGTGGCCGATTGGATCGGCTATCAGAATTACCTGACCCGACAGCTCAACGAAAAGCTGACGGCTGCCCTGCGCGTGGAATTCTTCGACGACTTTAAAGGCCAGCGGACAGGTTTCGCCGGACTTTATACCGACGTCACGGTGGGCATCCAGGCGCAGCTTACCGACCGCATTCGGGTCCGCCCCGAGCTGCGCCTGGACGACAACACTCGCTCGCGTCCATTTGAAGGGAAGCACATCTTGTTCACCGCGGCGACCGACGTGATCATCCGGTGGTGAGATGATGCCTCGGCTTAATACCCTTTGATCTTCCTGTCTGCCCGCCAGTACGATGGGCCATAGGGGGTGGCGCCCATGATGAAGCCGCGGTTCGAGTTCGTAGATCTGCTGCGGCCGCTGTAATAGGATCCGCCGGAATACGAAGACCCGCCCGACATGCCGCCACCAGCCACGCCCGGTTGATAGGAGAAGCTGCGCCGGCTGGTCCGCCTTTGAGCGTACTGTGCCGGCGTGGCGACCTGCCGTTGATGGATCCAACCGCCGACCGTTTCTCCGTTGACTACGGCCGTTGTACCTACCCACTCGCCTTCCGTCCGGAGCACGCTCAGCCGGTGTCCTTGTGGTAGGGTCGCCAAGGTCTGAGTGCCGCGTTTCAGTGGAGTGCCAGATTGTGTCACGACGAGTTGGTCTCCTTGGTGAAACGACTCTGCCACGGCCGAAGCCGTCATCGCGGACAGAGACAACAACAGAGCCGCCCCGCAGGCAGCCGATTTCAACAATGAAACGTTCATAACGCACCTCGATTAGAATTGCCGACGGGCCACGGAGGGGCCGCCGTGGATGTGTAGAAAAACAGCCCGCCGCGAAGATCCGGCGACATCGGTGAAATAAAAATTTCGACCGCCGCCAAGTCACCGCGGTTCTCAGCAGACGGGCTGTCCGCCAATGACAGAGAATCATTCGCACGCGCTGTGCCGCGAGGCCGAAGCGCGTCCGCGCTGGCCCCAAGCTTTATCCGGGCAGGACTTTGTGGCGACGGATGATGAGGTGAAGGCCGCCATGTCAGTCGAGGTCACTATCGGCATTCCGGCGAATTGTCGGAATTCCGGCGCGTTGCAATGCTACCCATCGCTGCTTTCGCGCAGGCCGTATTTTTGCGTTTTGTCGTGCAAAGTGGCCCGTGGAATGCCGAGCAAACGCGCGGCTTTCGCCAGGTTGCCGTGGCTGCGGTTGAGCGCCTCGGAGATCACCGTTTTGTCGAGCGTCCGCAGAAACTGCTCGTATGGTTCAGGCCCGCTGAGCGTGGCGAAGAAACGATCGACCAGCTTGCGGATGCCGTCTTCGAGCGACTCCACCAGCAGTCCATCTGGTTCGCCGCCCAATGCCCGACGAACGTCATCGGCCTGCAAGGCCCGACCTCCGGTCACGATCAACAACCGTTCGATGCAGTTCTCAAGTTCGCGTACGTTGCCAGGCCAAGGGTAATTTCCCAGCAACTCTCTGGCATCGTCGCTGATGGCCGGCCGGTCGATCTCCAGCTCACGCGCGTATCGGTCGAGAAAGAAATCGATCAGCCTGGCCACGTCGCCCTGGCGCTGGCGCAACGGAGGAAGGAGAATGGTTACCACGTTCAAGCGATGGTAGAGGTCTTCGCGAAACGAACCCTCCGCCATCGCGCGTTCCAGGTTGCGATTGGTCGCGGCCAGGATGCGCACGTCGACGGCAATCGTCTCGTTGCCGCCGACGCGTTCGAGCGTCTTCTCCTGCAGCACCCGCAGCAGTTTCGCCTGAATCGCCAGCGGCACGTCGCCGATTTCGTCGAGAAAGATCGTGCCTCGATCGGCCTGCTCGAGCTTGCCGATGCGGCGCGCATGGGCGCCCGTAAAGGCGCCCCGCTCGTGACCGAAGAGCTCGGCTTCGAGCAACGTTTCCGGAATCGCCACGCAATTCACGACGTACAGCGGTTCGGCCGCGCGGCGGCTATGCTGATAGATGGCCCTAGCCACCAGCTCTTTGCCGGTGCCCGACTCGCCGCGGATAAGCACCGTGGCGTCGGTCGCCGCGACGCGGCCAATAAGCTTGAACACCTCTTGCATCACCGCGCTGCGGCCGACGACGGCGTCGACGCCCGGGGCGGCCGCCTGGGCGTCGAGGCGTACCTGCCGGTCCATCACACGCGCCCCTTGCACTGCCCGCTCGATCAACTCCAGCATGACGGCAGGATCGAACGGCTTGAGTTGATAGTCGAACGCGCCCCGCTTCGTGGCCTCGATCGCCGTCTCCATCGTACCTTGCCCGGTCATGATGATGACGGGCATTCGCGGGTGTTCGCGCTTCAGCGCGCTCAAGGCGTCGAGGCCGTTCATGCCCGGCATGCGCACGTCGAGCACCACGGCGTCGGGATGCTCTAAGCCGACCAATTCGAGCGCCCGTTCGGCGCTGCGGCTGACCAGTACGGAGTGTCCGGCGACCGACAACAGCTTTTCAAATGCGATCAGTACGTTGGCTTCGTCGTCGACGATCAGGACTTTGCTCATGCTCGTTCCTCCGCGAGCGGCAGCGCTACGACAAACGTGGCCCCCGCCGTTGTTCCCGGCTGCAACGCCAGTCGACCGTTGTGCCGCGCCAGGATGTTGGCCGCGATGCACAGCCCCAAGCCGGTGCCGTCTTCTTTGGTGCTGAAAAAGGGATCGAAGATGCGCCGCGCCACGTCGTCGGGCACGCCCGGTCCCGAATCGCTCACGCGCACCACTGCCATTTCCGTGCCGGAGTTGTCCGGCTCGCGATCGACCGCCAACTCGATCCGACCCCCGGCCGGCATGGCCTCCACGGCGTTGTCGAGCAGGTTGATCAGCACTTGCTTGAACTGGTCGCGATCGGCCATGACGACAGAATCTCCACAGCGCATCGTCCGCCGAACGCTGATTCTACACTCTTCCAGGCGGTGGCTGATAAGCTGCAGCATGCCGTCGATGAGCTCCGACAAACGGCACGGCTGCAACGTCAACGGCGGCGGACGCGTGAACTCCAAAAAGTTTCGCACGACGTGCTCCAGCCGGTCGATCTCGCGGGCAACCGTGTCGAATCCCTCCAAGGCGTCGGGGGCAGGATTCGTGCGCGTGCGCAGCCAGAAGAGCCACATCTTGATCGACGTCAGCGGGTTGCGAATTTCGTGTGCCACGCTGGCCGCCAGCTTGCCCACGGAAGCCAGCTTTTCGGCTTGCAGCAGACGCTCGCGGCTGTGCTCGAGCGTCGAGCGGGCATCGGCCACGTCCGACATCAACAGCCGCAGATAGGCACCGACGGCGCGCGGCTCGTCGTCAGAGGGGATCGCGTCGCCGGCCACGAGCTGAGTAAAACCTTTTGCTTCCGCAAGCATGGCCCGCAACGGCCGCAATACGCCCGAGTAAAACAGCCAGAACAAGCCGCTGCCGAGCACGAGCGTGAGCGCGACGCTTCCGGCGACGAGCAGCGTGTCGATGCGAATACGGCGCTGGGCCTGCGAGTTGGCGTCTTCGATCGACCGCATGTTGGCGGCGATGTAATCCTTGCACAATGAGTAAACTTCTTCGTAGCGGCGCGAGGCGTCGCCCATCATCAAAGTGCGGGCTTGTTCGACATCGCCGGTGCTAAAGAGCCTGACCACTTCGTTACGGGCCAGGTCGTATTGGTCGTAGGCCCGGCGGAGCTTGCCGAGCACGCGGCGTTCGTCTTCGCTCCGCACGCTCATTTCGGCTTCACGCAGCCAGCGTTCAAAGGGCGGTTTGCGGGCCTCGAGCTGGGCCAGCCAATCGCGTTTGCCCGGCTCGAGCGTATAAGACAAGATCCAGCCTTGCTGTTCTAAGAGGGCTAGTTCCAAACCTTCGGCGGCGCGGACCTTGGGCAGGCTCTTTTCGGCCGCGCCTTCCATCAGGTCGCCCACTTGCCAGGCGGTGACGAGCGCGGCCCCGCTACTGGCCAGCGCCAGCAATAGCACGCCGACGATGGCAACCGAGATCTTGGTGGAAAGCCTTTGCACTTACCGTGACGACTTGAGCTCTTCCTTCAACGGATCGGTTTTGAGTTTCGCGGCGGCGGCCGCGTCGAGCAGTGACTCCGCATGCTTTCGGTCGCCTTTCGCGTCGACGATTTCAAATGCGCCCAGCACCAGGTTCCGCACGGGGTCGTCGGGCGCCAGCCAGCGATTGGCCAGGTAATAGGCCAGGTCGTGCGGAATCTTCTGCCACTTGTATTCGTGATTCTTTCCCTCGGCGCGTACGATCAAGTGGTTTTCATCGGCCTCGACAACCGCCAACATGGTCCCCTTAAGTTCAATTTCTTCCAGCTCGATCTTGGGCAGCGTCTTTCGAACCGCGTCCCAGAACATTTCGACATAGCTGGTGAGTGTTTCGACCTGGCTTACCTCCGCCGTGGTATCCGGCGCGGTGGCTTCAATGGTCGCCTCGGCCAGCAAGTCCTGAGCTTTGGAGATCTCGCGATTGGCCAGCGCCGCACGGGCCGATTTCAAAAGCCCGGCCACCGTAGCCGCTTCTTCCGGGCTTGCCTTCGGCTCCTCCACGGGCTCATCTTTCGGCGTCTCCGGTTCAGGCTTCTCCGGCTCGTCGGGCGAAGGCTTGTCCGGCGACGGCTTCTCAGAGACCATCTCCGGCTTGTCGTCGTCCGGTTTGTCCATTTCCGGCTTCTCCGTATTCGGCGTGTCGCCGTCGGGTTTGTCGTTGTCCGGCATGTCTTCCTGCGGCATATCGGAGTCCGCCTTTGGCTTGTCGGTATTCATAGCCGGCGCGGGCACGATGACCGGCGGTGTGAAGAGCGGTTCGGAGTTCGCCACCTCGGGCGGGGCCGAGCGAGCTGAACTCTTGCCACCGTCGTTGGTTGGCTTTGGCTCTTTCGTGCCAGTTCGGTTACCCTCGCGGCCCGCGGTTGGTTCTGGGCTGGTCGCCGCCGGCTTAGTTTCAACCCGCTCTGGAGGCGCCGCGCCGTTTTGATCGGGCTTTCCAACGGCCACTGATTCGCTTTTCTGAAAGTAAATCCACAAGCCGCCGATGATCGCCGCGGCGACCACCACGCTGGCCAGGGCGGGCACGGCCGATGAGCGGCGGCGCACGCTGCGACGACGACGAATCTCTGGAACCGGCGTGTTCGGCACTACCGGCTCCGTCGCCGACGGATATGTAGCGGCTGGGGCCGCATAGTAACCGGGCGCAGTAGCAGCCGCAGGATTGACGGGCACGCCGGGCTGACCCGGCCAGCCGG
This sequence comes from Pirellulales bacterium, assembly GCA_035694685.1. Lineage (GTDB taxonomy): Bacteria > Planctomycetota > Planctomycetia > Pirellulales > JAICIG01 > DASSFG01. The sequence goes on along the minus strand of DASSFG010000523.1, from coordinate 10,974 downwards.
AATAAACCTGGGCGGCCGGATACGCTTGCATCGGCGCCGCATGACTAGGCGCTTGCGGCGTATAACCGTATTGCATCGACTGAGGTTGGCCGTAAATAGGAGCAGCCGCGTCCTGGGCCGCCAACGGCTGGGCAGCAAGCGGCTGGGCAGCAAGCGGCTGGGCCTGCACCGGCGTCGGCTGGGCGGTGGTTGGCGCGGCGGTTGCTTGCGTTGAGGAGGGCATCGCCGCTTGAGCAGACGCCTTTTGCCCGGCGGCTTGGACGGCGCCGGCCAACGCGGAGTCGTAGGCGCGCTTTGCCGTGGGCGTCATCAGAGTGATGCGTGCTTCGGCTAATTCGCCCATCAGTCGCTGAGCGACATCGGCCTGACCGCCTGAGAGGTGCCCAGCGAGCTTCGCCGCCTGACGCTGGTAAGCGGGCTCGACCTTCGTGGCGTCGTTCTCCAGCGGGCGCAACCCGAGTAATTCATAGTAACTAGGACTGTCGCTGTGCGCGGCAATACCGAGCCACTCGCGATAGGGGTTGAATGCTTGCGACATCATGGCGCCTCCTCGATGCTGAGATCATCTCAAGGTTTCCGGTACGGCGGGCTGGTGCTGGCGTGCGGTGCGCGCTGGGACCGCTATCGACTCCAAGCTCGCCGGTAAATGCATTATGCCCCCCTAACTCGAATGGTGCAACGCCGTCAGCCCCTGCGCTCGTTTGGCCAATGCGATAACCTTTGGACCCTACTAATGTGCAAGTAGTTCCATAGGTTCTTGTGCGCACCGAAGCCTGCTGCTGCGCCGTGAATAACCCGGGCTCGACCGTCGTTGTTCTACACAAGTCGCAACTCATGGCGCCGCGACCATGGTTGACGGCACCGAGGGTCGCAACCCTTTGGAGTGCGGCGATTTATCGCCGCTTTGGCTTGCGGCGCAGCCGCTTTCTTTTGATGCGTCGGCCGGTCACTTGGCAGATGGCGGCCGATGCATACACTTAAGCTTTCCTGTCCGACTGTCCGAGGCCAATCTCCGGAGGATATTTGCATGCTTACCCAGGTCTATCTGGCAGCCCCGTTGCTGGCTGCCTTGCTGCTTGTCGCGATGTGCTTCGGGCAGGAGCAGAAGCAGCCGGCCGGCCGCAATCCGGCCCTGCTCGATCCGTCGCAGGCGAACGAGCAGGCGCCAGACAAGTTCGAGGCAAAGTTCAAGACCACTAAGGGCGAGTTCGTGATCGAGGTTCGTCGCGACTGGGCGCCACACGGGGCCGACCGTTTTTACAACCTGGTCAAGATCGGCTACTTCGACGGTGCCGCGTTCTTCCGCAACATCGAAGATTTCATGGTGCAGTTTGGCATTAACGGCGATCCGGCGGTGAACCGCAAATGGAACCGCTCAAACTTCGCCGACGATCCGGTGAAGGAATCGAACCAGCGCGGGTACGTGACCTTCGCCCAGGGCTCGGCCCGCAACTCCCGCTCGACGCAGATTTTCATCAACTTCGGCGACAACGGCCGGCTCGACGGCCAGCGCTTCGCCCCCTTTGGACGAATTGTGGAGGGGATGGACGTGGTTGATTCGCTTTACAACGGCTACGGCGAAGGCGCGCCCAACGGCCGCGGCCCCGACCAGGGCCGCATCCAAGACGAGGGCAACGCCTATCTGAAGAAGCAATTTCCCAAGCTCGATTACATCGAAACGGCGGAGATCGTCAACTAGCCAAGGGAGGCGGTGCCGCCGATGGTTCGATCGCCCTCGATCAACCACGGATTTCGCGGATGGGCGCGGATCATTCGACGGAGCCTTCGCACGATCACTATCGCCCGCCGCATCGGCCTCCGGCGGAGTCGGTCCGCGGCAACTCGCGACGCGTTTTAGCGACACGGCAGGTTCTTTCGATTTGTACGCTTGACAATGCCTTGTGCCTCGTTACTATAAAACCAGAACTAGTTAACCAAACTGCTTCAGGGAATCGATGCCACGGAGGCGGCAGAACAGCGCAGCGGGTGGCTGACCGCAAACAAAGCCAGTCTCGGCCAGCAGCGAATGGGGCCGCTACTGTCGCTGCACTCGCCGGATCTTGATCCTGATGCGGGCGGCCCTCGATTCGGTCTGGCCGACGGCATTTTGACAAAAGCCGATCCCCTCTGTACTTCTATCACGCATTGTAGTGGCGTCTACTACTAAATGTAGTACGATGACCGCCGCTCGCACCACTTGACAAAAAAGACGACCTGTCTTATTCTCGGCGCGTCTGTAAGACATTATGTCTTTATTGAAAGATTTTCGGCCGAGCAGCGTCAATAAGGGTGGGGCGTGTTGTGCAGCGGGCGCTTGCCGAAACAGAGGGGTTGCACATGCCGAAACTGATTCGCGTCGCGACCGGTGCCAGGAGTTTCACTAAATGACTCTCGCTGTCGGATTGCTTTGCCTGGGGTGCATTCTGCTTGGCGTGGCGGCTCGCCTTTATCGGCGGATCTGTGATTCGAGCGATACCTTGTCGGGCGAGGGTTAGCAAATGGGACCGTTCGAGAGCTCATGCACAGGTATCGAGCTGCAGGCGAGCTTGTTCATCAAAACTGTCGGCGGTTCGGTTGGAAGGAAGGTGCCAACTGCCATTGACTACAACAAGTGCGGAGCGCGGCTGCTCAAGCGGGGCCAAGTGTCCAACGCGGCCGTGGCGTTCCGCCACGCGCTGCGATTGGCGCCTGCGTCGGCCGAAGCGCACAACGCCTTGAGCGTGGCCTTACGGCTTCAGGGGCAGCTCGATGAGGCCATGGCGCACTGTCGGACGGCGACACGCTTGGCGCCGAAAATGGCCGAAGCGCACAATAACCTCGGCAGCATGCTCCAAGAGCAGCGCAAAACCGCCGCGGCGATCACCTGTTTCCGTGAAGCGTTGCATCTGGAGCCTGAGCTGGTTAGCGCCTGGAGCAACCTGGGCATTGCGTTGTATCGAGAGCATCGCTATCGATCTGCGGCCGCGTGCTATCGCCAGGCAATTGCTCTGCAGCCTGATTTTGCGGAAGCGCACAATAATCTAGCGAGCGCGCTGTTCGATCTCGGGCAAAGCGACGAAGCCCTCAAAAGTTTCGCCGAGGCGATACGATTGAAGCCCGATTACCGCGAGCCTCACTGGGGGCGGGCGCTGGTGTGGCTGAGCCGCGGCGAGTACGAGAAAGGCTGGCCTGAATTTGAGTGGCGTCCCTCGCGCGCCGAGTCGCTCAAAGGCGACCGGCCTGGCTGGGACGGTTCGGATCTGACGGGCCGCACCATCCTGCTCGAAGCCGAACAAGGTCTCGGGGACACATTGCAGTTCGTCCGCTACGGCTCGCTCGTGAAACAACGGGGCGGCAAAGTCGTGCTCGCCTCTCAGCCGAGACTTGTTCGGCTTCTTCGCTCGGCCTGCCCGGTGGTCGATGAGGTGATCGCAATCGACGAAGCCCCGCCACGGTTTGACTTCCACCTGCCGCTACTAAGCCTGCCATCGGTTTTCGCCACGACCTTGGACGAAGTTCCTTGCGATATACCTTACTTGCACCTCGATTCGCGGCTCGTCGAATACTGGCGAGCGGAATTGTCGCGGTGGCCGGGATTCAAGATCGGTGTTGCCTGGCAAGGAAACCGTGATTACCGCGCCGACCGTGAACGATCGATCCCCTTGACCGTGTTTGAGCCGTTGGCCCGCATGCCGGGAGTGCAACTCATTAGCTTGCAGAAAGGCCCGGGTATCGGACAGGCGGCGGTTGCCAGGCAACGATTCCGCTTGCTTGACTTTGGCGAGCGGCTCGACGAAGCGTCGGGACCGTTCATGGACACCGCCGCATTGATGCAGTCGCTCGATTTGGTCTTGACCTGCGATTCAGCAATTTGCCATCTCGCCGGGGCGTTGGGGGTGCCGGTCTGGGTCGCGCTGCCGGCAGCGGCTGACTGGCGCTGGATGCGTGGTCGCGACGATAGCCCATGGTATCCCAGCATGCGGCTCTTTAAGCAATCCACGCGCGGCCAGTGGGGCGAAGTCTTTGAAAACATGGCGGATATCCTGGGCCGCCTACACGAGCCTTGACATCTACGACTGGTCGTAGTAGGATGCTCTGCGACATTGTGTAGTAGGAAGGATCGTGAGATGAGTGAAAAACAAGCTCCCGTCAGCGAAACGGAACTGGAAGTGCTGAAAGTCCTGTGGGACATCGGCTCCGGCACAGTCCGCGAAGTCAATGACGTGCTCAAGCGTCGCAAGCGGCGCTGGGCTTATACAACCGTTCTGACGCTGCTGACGCGGTTGCAGACGAAAGGCTACGTGGAAAGCGACAAGAGCACGTTTGCCCACGTTTTCCGTCCGTCGGTCTCGCGTGACAAGCTGCTGCGGCAACGCCTCTTGGGCCTGGCCGATGAGCTTTGTGAAGGGACCGCCTCGCCGTTGGTGCATGCCTTGGTGCAGGGCCACCGTTTTTCGCTGGAAGAGATCGAGGGTTTTCGCCGGTTGCTCGACGAGCTCGAGGCGGAAAGCGAAGTTGAACCCAAGAACACGAGACGGAAGCGGAGGTCGTAATGATGCTCTGGTGGATCACACAAAACGCCTTGGTGACCGGGCTGCTGGCTGCGGTGGTGGCCGCTGTCTGCCGCCTAGGCCGCTTCTCGCCGGCGGTCAAGCACGCTTTGTGGATGCTCGTACTGGTAAAGCTCGTCACGCCGCCGATTGGCTGGTATCGCGTGCCGCCGTCGCTGGACGCCTGGCTTCGGCGGCTGACGATGGATCACGTGCCGCAACCAATTGTTGACTCGCCACCTTCCGCTGGCGACGGCCTTGTTGCGGAGTTGGCAGATGAGGTCGAAATCGTGCGCCGCTTGGTGAAAGGAGATCAGCAGCAGGCGTTGCCCCAGCCAATCGAATTGCGGGAGTGCGTGAACGCCTCCCCCGAGGATCACGCAAACAGCCAACGGTGGCGAGCCGCATGGTTGCCATTGCTGGCTTGGCTCACCGGGGCCGTTCCAGTGACATTTATTCAGCTCACACGACTCATTCGACTGTGGCGGTTCGTGCGGCATTCGGCATCGGCGCCCACCTGGCTGGATCGGCTTGTTCAACAGACCGCCGAGAAGCTGAACGTTCGGCCGCCGAAAGCGGCGGTTGTATCCGCGCTCTGCTCGCCGATGGTTTGCGCTTTGGGCAGGCCGCGGCTTTTGTGGCCGGCGAAGCTGAGCGACCACCTCGCGGCCCAGGAACGCGAAGCGGTGTTGCTGCACGAGCTGGCGCATTTACGGCGGCGAGATCACTGGGTTGCTTGGCTGGAACTGGTTGCCGGCGTCATCTGGTGGTTCAACCCTGTCTACTGGTACGCCCGTTACCAGCTTCGTGAGAACGCCGAGATGGCATGCGATGCTTGGGTTGTCGCGATTTTACCTGGAGGCCGCCGGGCTTACGCCCAAGCCTTGATTGAGGTAACTGAATTCGTTTCGTGTGCTCCGGCGGCCCTTCCCGCCGTGGCAATGGGCAATATCGCCCGAAGTTCCCTGGAAAGGAGATTGACCATGATTCTCAAAGAACGCATGTCTTACCGGGTTCCGTTAATGGCCTGCGGCCTGATTGCACTGGCACTGTTGGCTGTGCTGCCCGGCTGGAGCCGCGGACAAACGTCGCAATCGCCAGCCGCCAGCAACAAAGGCGAGAGGGCTGTCCAAGTCGGAGATTTGCTAGCGCAAGTCGGTGTTGAGGAAACGGGCGGGTCCAACCAGCCTTTCGCGCAACCACTCTCACAGGAATTCCTCGCCACACCAGCCGTTCAAACGCCGGCGCCTCAAACACTGCCGGATAGTCCGCAACCAGCGATCCCTCAACAAGGATCTCAAAATTCGGCCCTTCAAGGACCAGCGGTCGGCCAACCAAGTGCGACGCCGGTGGTTCAGCCCAACGCATTCCCAACCAGCTCACCAACCGGTAGCGTACCTCCCAGCCGAGACGAGCAACGACTCACCCAACTTGAAATCAAATTGACTCAGCTTCTTGAGCTTCTTGAACGGCGAGGGATCTCTGCAGACCCGCGCGCAAACGATCGACTTCCGGGATACGGTCCGCAGACAGGACCGGGGTATCAGTATCAGCAGATTGGACCCGGTGTAACACCTTCGGCATCGGGCCACTATCAGGCCTTCAACGGCCCGAAGGACGTCAGCCCGACCAGGAGTGTATTACGTCCGAATGTCGGCCAGGCACGTGTGCGGGACGGCGGCGAAGCCGTGGAAACATTGACGCGGGCCAAGTACAAGCTGCCGCAGGACGCAAGCGAAGCGCTGGCGGCGTTCATAAAGCAGTTTGCTAAGGCTGACGTGGACGCGAGGGCCGAAGGCGGAACGCTCACGGTGACCGCTTCGCAAGAAGATCAACGGAGGATTGCCAATTTCGTTGAGATGCTAAAGGAGCGAGAGCCCTCGCCGAACAAGGGCTACTAGTTCGTCAATAAGATGGGTGTAACTCCATCGGCTGTAGGTATGCCGCTTGGCGTATGTCGGAATGCGCATTCGCCATCGCCAAGCGGCGCCACCGACGAATATGGCTCTGGCCAGCAGCTCGTCTACATAACTAGACGTATAAATCTCTTCGAGATCTAATCTGGCCTTAATCCGGAAACTCGATCGGGGCAAATTTCTGCGTCGCCGGAAGCTCGACCACTACGATTATCCCGTCATCTACGGCAACTTGCAGAGCGAGACCGTCATGCCCAGCGACTGAAAGCGCTAGAATGACAATAAGCTCCGCAATCGTCGCGATCGCTTGGCGGAGCCGCGTGAGCCGCACTGCGGCGCCTGGGGCTTTCGCCATACGGGAATACCGGGCGCGAGATCGTCGAAGTCCGGTGTTCGCGACGGCGATTTGGGTCAGCCCCGAAACCCGACTTAGACGAAAACCGGCCTCGAAGTCGTCTTAATGGCTAGGAGGCCGAGCATGCAGTCGCAAACGTCCATCGCCAAACCTGTCGTGCCAAAACGACCACTCGAACCTGCGTCCGAATCTGGTCCCGATTGGCCTCGAACGCGAGCCGAGTTCGCGGCGCTGGTGGAAACCTACGCCGATCGGCTGGTTCGATACGCGTTTCGTCAGACGGGCAGTTTGCACGACGCGGAAGACATCGTGCAGGAACACGCCTCTTGACGAATAAGACATAGCGTCTTTAAGCTGGTGGGCGTGGTGATGGCCCGCGCAACCGTGGCAATCCTTTTTTGCAAAAGGCCGGCAAATGTTTCCCTGCACGTTGCTCACCCTCTTGTTTTTAGCTGCCGATCCGACGGAGGCTCGGCAAGGCGGTAATTTACAATCGTCGCGCGATCAGCGGCTGACGTTTGCCAAACAGGCCGCGGCCGGTTATCAGTTTCGATTGCCGGATGCCGCGTCGCACAAGGTGATCGTGCAGCCCGAACCGCTCTTACGCTGGGATAATCACGTTGTTCGCGAAGACGACGGAATGCTCTTCCTCTGGACGGACGGGGAAAAAGGCAGGCCCATCGCGGGCGCGCAGTTCTTTCTGGTCGACACCGTCTGGCATCATGAGTTTCAATCTTTGGCGGCGGAGCCAATCGCTGCGCGCGATCAGCGTGGCAACTGGAACTGGGGGCCGACACGCGAGGGCGTTCGCTGGCAAGTTGCTGAAGAGTTGTCCGCCCCCGGCGATTCCGCCACCCAGCGATTGCGACAGATGAAGCAATTCGTCGGGCAGTTCACGGCCGCCGTGGATCAAAACGCCGGCTTCGACGCCCCAGAACAGCTTCGGCTGCTGACGACACCTCTCTACCGCTACTCGTCGTCCGACGCCGAAATCATCGACGGGGCGATGTTTGGTTTCGTGCAGGGGACGAATCCGGAAATCCTCGTCATGATTGAGGCCACGAACCGGTCGCCCACAAAAGCAGCGTGGCGGTATGGTTTCGCCCGCATGTCGTGCTTTTACCTGCAGGTCTATCGCGACGGGAAGATCATTTGGAGCCAGCAGCGCGCTCCGGTGCCGACGCCTGACCGGGCGTCACCGTACTACTTCCGCTTGTCGGCCCAAACGGATGCCTCGGCGGAGGTCGTCGTTCGGCCGCAACCCGGAAGTGCGCGACCATGACCTTTGTGAGAGGGTATCGCGGTCCGATCGAGATCGCCAAACAATTCGCCGGCAGCGACGAACGTCCGACCGTCATTCAATCGGAACTGAAATGGAAGGCCGTCGTCGTAGGCGCTGAAGTACATGGCATTGTGACCGCCGACGACTGCCACCTATCGCTCACGGGCGATGGCTGCTCGAAGTCACGTTCATAGGTTAAGCCTGATATTGCCAACGGCAAAATAATCTCCATCAGCAAGCGAATTAGAATTACCTAGTAACGACGATACCTCATCACCCACAACTAAGATCCACCATGCAGCGGCTCCTTTTCGTCCACCGTTGGTTTTTGACGCTCGGCGTTCTGCTGTTTCTTATCTTCCCACCCACGAATGCCACTGCGGACGAGCCAAAACCGAGCGCCAAGCCCTCGCTCGTTGGCGTCTGGCAAGCGACGCTCAAGATCCAGACGTTCGAGCTGCGCGTCGTGCTTCGCGTTACGGCGGACGGCAACCAATATAGGGCAACCCTCGACAGCCCCGACCAGGGTGCGAAAGGAATTCAGGTCGACCAAATCGTGCTGGAAGGCAATACCGTCAAGCTGGAGTTGAAGGCGATCAAGGCATCCTTCAAGGGCAAACTGGCGGACGATGCACAGACCATCCAAGGCAAGTGGACGCAAGCGGGAACTTTGCCGCTCGACTTCAAACGGCTCGACAAGGAGCCCGACTACAGCCGCCCGCAGGAACCCAAGAAGCCATATCCCTACCTCGCCGAAGACGTGACCTACAAGAACGGCAATCGCGATGTGGCGGTTCTCGAGCTGGCGGGCCTGAATCATCTGTTCCAGCATTGTCAAACCGGTTCGCCGGCCGAATACGGCAAGATCGACGAAACCGTCGCGCCCCAGGCGCTGCAAATCATCGGCGACTGGATTTTGGAGCAATGCCGGTCGGCGCTGAAGGAGCGACCGAGTGAGCTCAGTGGCGAATAGCAAAGGCCGATCCGCGGCTCATAAATCCCTGGTTCGCAAAGGCCGTGATTCTCGTGGCGACCGTCGCCATGCTGGTGATCCGAGCGCCGCACGCGCAGCGACCGGCCACGTCGCATGCATGGCTTCCCAATGTCGCTGGTCTCCAGCGGGGAGCGAAAATGGTCGCGCAAAGGCATCGAATGCTCCGAAACCGGTAGGTTGTCCCTATCCTATCGCGCCGCACGCCGGAGGTCGATGACGCATATCAGCCGGGCACGAAAAATGCGGCCCTTGGGGGCCTGCGGCTATGCGGAAACCCACGACTCGCCGGCGGAAAAATGCATCTTCTCCCCACGCTCACCACGCGTCCTTCCCGCCCTCTGGACGAGGCGGCCGAGGTCGATGCGACCGCGCTGGCCGCTGAATTGCGCGAACATGTTGCTGGCGATGTGAGGTTCGAGGCGGGAAGCCGCGCGCTCTACTCGACTGACTCGGCCATCTTCCGCCGCATTCCAATCGGCGTCGTACTGCCGCGGAACGCCGACGACGTGGCCGCCACGCTCGATCTCTGCCGCAAATACCGCGCACCGGTCCTGCCGCGGGGAGGCGGCACGAGCATCAGCGGCAATAGCTGCAACGTGGCGGTCGTCATCGACATGTCGAAGTTTATGAACCGCATCCTTGAGATCGATCCCGAGCGAAAGATTGCCCGTGTCGAGCCGGGAGTAATTTGCGATTCCTTGCGCGACGCCGCTGAAAAGTTCCACCTGACGTTTGGCCCCGATCCTTCCACGCACAATCGCTGCAACTTGGGTGGCATGATCGGCAACAATTCCTGCGGCATGCACTCCATGATGGCCGGCCGCACCGCCGACAATATCCACGAGCTCGACGTCATCACTTACGACGGCTTGCGGATGCGCGTCGGCCCGGCCAGCGAAGATGCGATCAACTCGATCGTCGCCGCGGCGGGCAGGCGCGGCGAGATCTATGCTCGCCTGCGGATGTTGCGCAACGAGTACGCCGACCTGGTGCGCCAGCGATATCCCAAAATCCCCCGGCAATGCTCCGGTTACAATCTCGATCAGCTCTTGCCCGAAAAGGGCTTTCACGTGGCGCGTTCGCTCGTCGGCTCAGAAGGGACGTGCGTGGTGGTGCTCGAGGCGGCCTGCCGCCTGGTACACAGCCCGCCGGAGAGGCTGCTCGTCGTGGCGGGCTTCGCCGACATCGCCGCGGCCGGCGATCATGTGCCCTTGATACGCGAACACGCTCCGCTGGCGCTGGAAGGAGTCGACGATCGCATGGTCGATGCCCTCCGCGCCAAGGCTCACCAGATCGAGAAGCTGCCGCTGCTGCCCCAAGGACGGAGTTGGTTGTACGTCGAAGTCGGGGCCGACGAGCGCGACGAAGCGGTCGACAAGGCACGGCGGCTCGTCACGGGGCTGCGACTGCAACCGGGGGTCGTTTCCGCCGAGTTGTTTGAAGACCAGGAAGTCGCCAAGAAACTCTGGGACATTCGGCATGAAGGATTGGCCCTGTCGCGCGTGCCCGGCGTTGGCGACCTGTGGCCGGGGTGGGAAGATGGCGCGGTCGATCCCGAGCGCGTGGGCGATTATCTGCGCGAGCTGCGGCGGCTGATCGACTCGTTCGGCTATTTCGGGCACTTGTTCGCCCACCTGGGCCAGGGCTGCATTCACACGCGCACGAACTTTGACCTGACTTCACACGAGGGCATCGCCAAGTATCGGGCCTTCATGGAAGCCGCGGCCGACCTCACGGTCTCTTTCGGCGGCTCGCTGTCGGGTGAGCACGGCGACGGCCGTTTCCGCTCGGAGCTGTTGGTAAAGATGTTCGGCGAGGAGTTGGTTGGTGCCTTCCGCCGCTTCAAAGAAATCTGGGATCCCGAGCGAAAGATGAACCCCGGCATCAAGGTCGATCCC
>DASSFG010000522.1:0-14411 GCA_035694685.1 Pirellulales bacterium | reverse complement strand
GAATCTGATAGCGCCCGTTGGTCACGGTCGTGGTCAACGGCTGTGAGCTGCCTTCGATGTAGAGGACGCGGAGCTTCGTGCGGTCGATGGCCATCTCGGTGTCGACTTGGTTGTTGTTGTCGGAAATCTCGTTGGCCAGCGGCGGGATAACCACGCGCAGCTTGCGCGTGGTGAGATCGGTGCGAAACGAAAGGCTGACCGATTGAAAACCCGACTGCAGCGTGATCGGCAGGCTGGCGAGCTGGCGGTTGCCGCGATCTCGTCCGCCGACTTCGAGCAACTGCACCTCACTGCGTTTGCCGTCGAAGCCGTAGCTGCGCAAAAAGACCTGCACCTCGACTTCGGTGTACTTGCGTGCCCGTTGCGGGGCGACGACCGCCGCCACGGCCACATCGCCGCCCTTGCTCACATCGCCGACGGGCACGACGTGAACGGGCGTTTTCAAGCGGGCGAATTCGGCGGCAAGCTGCTCGACACCAACTTCGTCGTGTGCCCTGCCGTCGGAGAAGACCACGATGCCCAGCGGCGGCACGCGGCCAAAACGGCTGGAGATTTGCCGCAGGGCGGAAAGGAGGCGAGTATCTGCGTCGGTCGGTCCCACAGATGAAGGATGAAAGATGAGGGATGAAGGATGGCCGGCGTCGCCGGTTGTGGCGCGATGTCCCAGCTCGCCGGTTGTGGCGCGGTCTCCCGACCGTGCCACCGGCTCGACCGAAGGTCTCCCTGATTCCAATCCGGGTAACCCTTGAATGGCCGCCAATCGCTGACCGAAGCGAAACGCCTTGGGAAGGGCCGGCGACGAGGCGGCGAGTTGCTGCGCCCGGCCGATGATTTGCAGCGTTTCATCCCAGCGGTTCTTGGGACTGCCCATCTGCATACTGGTTGAGGTATCGAGCAGGTAGAAGATTTCCGGCCGTTCGACCGGGCCGGGCAATTCATCGACGCGCACGGGGTTAAGCAGAACCACGCCGACGACTGCCAGAATGCACACCCGCAGTACCCACAAGCTCCAGCGCCGCGACACGGCGTTGGCCGGACCGAGCAGCTTACGCAGCACGAACGTAGCCAGCACGACTGCGACGACCACGCCCAGCATTGCGGCGGTGGAGAGCGGCGGCAGAAACTCCGTGAATGAGGTGGCGAGCAGCATGCTGGAGAAGCGGTTAGTAGTTAGTGGTCAGGAGTTAGCGGCTTGCCACCGGCTTTAGAGATCGTCGTGTGCCGACTTTGGACCTTGGACTAGGGACTTTGGACTTTTTCTGCTGGCGGCGGATACGTGCCAAAGGGAATCTCCACATAAGGATCGCTGATGGAACGGGGGCTCGTCCAGTAACCTTCGCCAGCCCAAAGCGGCTTGCCGTCGAGCTCAACTTCAAGTGGGCCGGAAAGCATGCGTCCCAGCGTGTAGCGCCATTCGGCGGGCGAAGCGGGATCCTCTCGGTGCGCTTCAAGAACGAGCAAGAAATCGGGGTCGGTCGCTTCGACAAACGCAAAAACCGCCCCGTCGATCACGCCCGCGGCGGCGGCCGAATAACGATACACCGGTTGTCCCAGCAACCGCAGGTCGAGATCGGGGCTGGATTTCTTGATGACGCGAAACCTGCCTGCTGCCTCACGCATCTGCCGCAGGCGGCGCTTATTATTGCCATCGGGCGGGGGCGCGTCGCCCAGCGGTTGATCGACCAGGTTGCCGCTTTTAGGAGTCCAGGCCGACCGTCCGTCGCGCTTGCAAATGAGCGGCCGCTCGGTGAACGACACCAGCTCCCGTACCACGTTGCCGTTATCGCGTATCGACAGCACCGCCGCTGCCAACGGGCGTTGGCCGTCGAGCCACAGATAGACGGCGCCGTCGGTAAATGAGGTACGCACGGGGTTGGTGTAGCGCAGCACCGGCTTTTCGGTGACCGACAACGGGCGCTCGGGACGATCTGCTGCGACGACGGTGTAACGGTCGAGGTCCGACTTCAGGAATTCGGCGCGCAGCTTCCGCTCGGCGTCCTGCTCGATGCCGGCGTCCGTCGCCGACGCCTTAGCCTCGGCTTGCGCCGCCTCGTCTGCCAATAGCGCAATGTTTGCCGGAGAGAAAGCTGTCCAAACCAGAATGAAGGCGAGTTGCCGCAGGGTCATAGCGAAATCGTTGGCCAGAGGTGAACGGCAATTGTATGCCGCGACATGATCTGTACCCAACCAATGATTTTAGACAATCCGTCTTTAGCGTCAAGCGGGCTCAACGACGGACGTCATTGCCCCTTGCTAAACAGCCGTGCGCAATTACCCGACATCGAGCAGCTTGAGCGGCTACGGTGGCTGGGGCAGAGCCGCGAGGCGGACATGATTTTCGAGAAAGGCGTTGCCGCGGCGATGCCCCGGTAGCATAGGCACCGGGGGCATCGCTGGCCGGCAGCGCCTTGCGATCGCTGGCAACACCGATTGCGGCCAGCTTCTGCCCCAGCCACCGAAGCGGGCGCGCCCGGTAATCGCGCACCTATTTGGGACTGTCATCTGTCTCGCGCGGAATGGCACGGGCAAAGCCCGTGGTGTAGATCAAGCTCGTGGCGTTGGCCTTGGGCTCACCATGGCCTGCGACGCGCCAGACTTCCTTCTCGCCATGTTTCAGCCATAGTGCCCGGTTTGAGAAACGGACGGGTGCGTAATACCAGGCTGTTTCCCGATCGGTCCGCCGGCACTCCAGGAGCAGAATAAACTCGGGATCGGTCCCTTTGGGCCAGACGTAGGCGAACAGGGCGCCGTCGATCGCGTCGCTCTCTGCCTCGCCGTAACGCAGCAGGGGCTGCGGCAGCAAGCGGAGCTCCCAGGTCGACTCCGCAGCCATATACGGCGTGAAACTCCGCGCGATCGACCGCATCTGCACCAGCCGAGCTGACGCACTTTGCGCCGGCTGGGGAGCGTCGGGCGCCGGCTCGAGTTTCAGACCCTCGGCGGGCTCCCAGCGGCGGCCGTTCTGGATGGTGGCCGGCGCGATCGGTTTTTCCGCCAGCAAGTGAAACTCGTGCCAGATGTACCGCAGGTTGCCCGCACCCGGCCCGGACAACAGGCAGCCGATTAACTCGGGACGCCCTTTGTGCGTCCACACGAATACGTCGCCCGACCAGTCTCCGTCGTTCGTCCAGCGCATGATCGGCTCGTTTACCAGCTTGAGCGATTCGCCATCGGCCGTCGAGAACGCGCATTTTTCGGCGTCTTCGCGATAGACCTCGCGCAGCGGATCGGTTGTCGCGGGCTTCTCCGGCTCGTCGGCCAGAGTCGCGGCCGCAATGCTCGCCATCAGCAACCAAAGTGGAAATCGAGTCAATCGCATCGTCGTTTTGGGCAGGTGAGTTAGCAGTAGGCTGTGGCTTGGGAAACAGCGCTCATTGCCTCCCTTCGTGTCTTCCGTGTCTGTGTGGTTACTTCTCATGGCGGGCCGTTGCTCGTTCCACTCGCTTGCCCCACCCTACGAGTGTCGCTCGCCGGCCTCTGAAACCAGAAGTAGGGCCGCCGGGGATCGATCTCCGCGCGCATTTCGGCTTGCCACACTTCGCGGCCGTCGAGCAGCAAATGACATTCCGCGTCGGCGTGCCGCACGCAGGCAAATCGCCAACGTGGCGCGTCGCCGTCGAGCGCCGATTCAATCAAGAGCTCGACGTGCGGGTTCGTGTCTTTCATCACGCTAAAAACCGCACCATCGGTAATGCCTTCGACCTGGCTCTTGTATCGGTACACCGGCCGCGATAATAACCGCAGTTCCGTTCGGCCATGCTCGCCGTAAATACGGTAGGCCGTAAAGCGCCTCGCCAATTGGCGCATTTGGCGGAGGCGCCCGTCCGCATCGTCCGCGGGCGGTGGAGCGTCGAGCAACCATTGCGGCGCGATGTCCGCGGGCCGTGAGGTCCAGGATCTGCCGCCTTCCATCTGCCCGTCAAGCGGCCTGCCAGAGAGCGACGTCCAGCAAAAACTCCAGGTCGGCCCGCGATCGAGCCGCGGGTAAAACTCCAGCTTCAACATCGCCGCTGGCCGCTCGCCACGGCGCCAAATCCAGACCGTCGCATCTTCCAACGACTCATGGGGCGGGTCGGAGTAGCGCAGCAGCGGCTCGGGCGACAGTTCCAACGCCGCGCGGTCATCGCCCTCGCCCGATTCGAGCTTGATGCCGCCGACGATCTCGCGCATCGTCTCCAGCCGGTCGGCCCGCCGCGTTTCCGGCGTCTCATCGTCCGCCGAAACCGCGTGCGTCCCGCCGTTGCGCGACACATCCGGCTCGCCAGCGGCGGCAACGAAGGCGACCGAAGAAACTGACAAAAAGATTATTGACAAAAACATACGGACGAAGGAGCGGATTGTTCGGTTCATCGATTGGGCCGCTCGGTCGCTAGCAGCCGGTAGTACCGATCGACCAACTCCGAGTATTGCGGCGGGATGGGTTCGTCGCCGGCGGCCGTCATGTCGCCGAGCATCAGCTCCTGCATCTGATCGCGCAGCGACTTCGTCAGCCGCGTGAGCAGGGTGTGATACTTGGCCGGCGCCGCGTAGCGGCCGCCGGCGACCAGCGCCCAGTTCCAATTTACACGGCGGCTGGGCGTCCAGCCGCCCCCACGCATCTCGTCGATGAACTCTTTGCGCACGTCGTCGCCGATGCCCGCGGCGTCTAATTCTTCCAGAAGGGCGTCGGCGTCGACGTGCCAGCCGGTGATGCGCTGCTGCGTGTCGAGCTCGTCGAGCCGCTCGTCGAGCCCGGCAAGCTGCTCTTCCAGCTTCGCCAGCTCGTCGATCTGCGGCGAGATAATCGAGCGCCGCAGCGCCCCCAGTTGCTCGGCCGCCGCCTCCATCCGCTCGGCGCCGTCGCCCGCCACAGTCTTGGCGTCTTCCAGTTTGCCCTCGCGCACCTCTGCGGGCAAAGCGGCCAACCGCTCGGCCAGCGCCTTCAAGGCCAGCTTTTGCACCAGCTCGTCGATCTTCTTGGCCCCGGCCTGATCTTCCGGCTTGTCGGACTTCATCGCCGCGGCCAACACGTCGTTCAGCGTTTCGGCCTTTTCGGCAATGCGCTCGGCCGCCCCGGCCAGACCCTTGCTGTCCGGGGAATCACCGGGATTGCTTTCGCCGACACCGGGCATCGGCTTCCGATCGGGCTGCGGCTCACCCTCTCCGCCGCCTTCACCGCTGTTGGCCAGCTTGTCTTTGAAATCGTCTTGCTGGCGGGCCAGGTCGGCCGCCATCTGCTGCGCCGCGGCGATGCGGTCGGCCTGCTCCTTGGCCACCAGCGCGGCGACTTGCTCGACCAGCTCGCGGAACTGGTCGCGCGCGGCGCCCGCCGGTTGTTTGGCGTCGTCGAGCTTGCCTTGTTCCAGAGATTCGGCCGCTGCTTCCGCCGATTTGGCGGCCGAGGCCATCCGCTCCTTCGACAAGTCGGTGGCGCCTTTCAATTCGCCCAGCGCCTTCTCGACTTCCTTCGCCTCTTCGGCGATATCGAGCTGGCGGTCTTCCAGCTCTTGTCGCGCACGTTCGCGGTCCATGCGTCCAGCGCCTGGCTGGTCGGCCTCGGGGGGCGCCTGCGTTGATTCGTCGGCCGGCTTTTCTTCTTTACCGGACCCGCCCGAAACTTGGCCTTGTCCGTCGGACGAGGGATCCGTTTTGTTGTCATCCGGTTTGTCTTGTGACGGCCTGGGAAGGCCATCCTCCTTTGGGCCGTCCATGTCGATGCCGGCCAACGAGGCGTAGACAATGTCTTCCTGGTCGGCCAGTTCCTTCAGCCGCTCCACGATCTGGGTCGCCGCCTCTTCATCGGTCTTCGGCCGCCGCAGTTTTTGCCGCTGCATGCGATCGAAGGCCCGCAGCGCGGCCAACAGGGCGCGGTCGGGGTTCTTAAAAATGAAGATCCGAATGCGGTCGCGGCCTTCGATGAGCTCTTTCAGGGCGTCGCGCATCTGCAACGTCGCCGTGTCGTATTTGCCGGCGGCGAGCGAATCGGTGGCGGCCAGCATCGACGTCTCGGCCTGGTAGAGCAGCTCCGTCTCATTGATGCCGCGGGCTTCCAGCCCTTCGGCCAGCTCGCGCGTCGACTTGGCCAGCTCGGCTTCGAACTTGGTCAGCGAATCGACCGCCGCCAGGTCGGCCTGGCCCGTGTGCTCGAAGGTGCGCGACAGCCGAATGGCGCGGTTCAGGGCGTAACGCTGCCGCCCAATCAGTTCTTCCAACGTCTTGAGCTCCGGCCCCTGGTTCATGCCGTTGCCCTTCTCGGGGTCGATCAGTTGATAGGTCCGCTTGAAGGGGCGGATATCGACGAACCGAAGGTCGGTCTCGGTCCGCTGGGGCGAGCTCGGCAGAATGTCCTCCGCAAAGGCGTAATACATGACGCTGTCTTGCTGCGTGAGGGCGAAGTGCTCCAGCGGCAGCACGCGCTCGAGCGTAGTCCGCGTTTGCGGCGAGAGTTTGCCCGTCGTCTTAAGCTCTTCTGCCGCCGCGGCGAAATCTTCGGCCAGTAGCGGATACTCTTCTTCGTTATTGACTTCAAACATCACGCCCGCGCGCGATAGGCCGAAATCGTCGCTTACGCGGATGCGCATCAGGATCTCGGCCAGTGTGTGGACTTCGAGCGCCTCGGCCGGGCTCTCGAACCAGACCTGCGGCGGCTCGTCGCGCCGAGCGCGCAGGCGATGCTTGTTGTCGGCCAGCTCCATGCCGTCGGCCGAGGTGGCCTGGACGGTGTAGGTCTTGTCGCTCGCGACCTCGAATTCGGTCGACAGCGTTTTGCCGTCGATGGCCAGCGCCGTCCGTTCGGTGGCCGACTCCTCTCCCGGGCGGCGGCTCATGTCTTGCATCTCGATAAACGCGGTCTGCGGTGCCTGGTCGAGCTCGACCGAGAGCTTCACGCGCGAGCCGACCAGGGCCGTGAGATCGCCCTGTTCGACGACCGATTCTTCCAGGCCCGTATACGCCGGCGGCTGGATGGCGGCCTGAATCTTGACGACCTTGAGTGGATAACGCACGTCGACGCGATACGTTTCGCTCGTCGCCGAGCCGGCCGACACGCGGTATTGAAGCGGGTGACGCAGCCGGGCCAGCGGCACGTCGAATGCCAGGCGGCGGGGCCCGGCGTCTTTGCCCGATGAAGTGGGCACCACATCTTCTTGCCATTCGTTGCCGTCTTCGTCGAGCCGGCGGCTCTGGAACGAAACCGTTTCGCCGATGCGGCCTTCGACCACGACTTCAACCGCCAGCGATTCGCCTTCTTTCACCGCGGTGTTGCCCGGCTTGACGGTCAGCCGCGTATAAGGTTCGTCGCCCAGCAAGGCCCGCTGAGCAGCGATGCGCCATTGCCAATCGAAGGCCGACGCACCGGCCAACAGCAAGCCCACGCCGGCCGCCAACAGCGAGGCGAAGGCCAGCGACTTCCAGGGCACGACCGCGTCGAGCGGCAACGGCTGGGCGCGGCGGACGGTATCCTCTTCCAGCGCGGCGACCAGCGTGCCGGTCGTGCCTGACGCTTCGATTTCGCCGTCCGAAAGCTCACCGAACTGCACCGTGGTGCGAATGCGCTGGCCGAGCTGCGGAAACACGTGCTCGATGGCACTGGCGGTTGCGTTGCGTTGCCAGCGGCGCAGCGAGCGAACCGCCAGATACAGTGCTACGCCCAGCGCCGCGGCGCCGGTCAGTCCGACTGCGGCCAGACGCCAGGGGCGGCCCAGCTCGAGGGAATAATCCGCGGCGGCCAGCAAGGCGACGCCGGCCAACGCCGTGAGCAACGACCAGCAAAACGCCTGCCAGAGCTGCACGCGCCGCGCTTGTTGACAGATATGGTCGAAACGACGAATGAAGGAGGAACGAAGTTCGGACATGGGAGGCGAAAGGGTTCAGGGTTCAGGGCAGGAAATAAAAAGTGGAAAGTGGAAAGTGGAAAGTGAAGGGCGGCTCTCTTGCTCTTTTCACTTTCCACTTTTTTCATGCTGCGGTTCGGTTTGCCACGAGACTCTCGATTATTAAAAAAGCCAGCAGCAGGAGCGCCACCCACTGCCAGACTTCACTTTCAATCATGTCGGCCCCGAGCGAGGCTTGGACTTTGGCCACCGGTTGTGGTGTCTCGGCGGCGTCGGCCAGCTTCAGCCCGAAACGGTTGACGAACTCTTCAGCGGGGCAGCGCTCGGTTTCGCTTTCGCGCGGACTGGTGTTGATAACAAGGGCATATCCCTCGCGAGCAAAAATGCCAGGCGTCGCGTCAGCCGATACTTGGGTCTTGCCTTCCAAGACTGCTTCGCGGACGCGTCCACCCGCGGTGAGCCCCGTCTGATAGCCGAGTAATTGATACATGAAAGGCAAGTAGAGGCGGCTCCGCGGCCAGTCGCTCCACTCGCGGTCGCAGCTCGACGCAAACCAGAGCATCGTTCCCTTTCCGAGCGAGCGTTCGATGAGGGCCGGTTTGCCGTCGCGAAACGTGGCCAGCACTTGGGCATCGGCGGCGGGAGCAATGTTCGTGCAGGCTGAAAAGGCGAGGCGACGCAGGTCGCCAAGCTGTGGGTCGCTGAAGGCGGCAAAGACCGGGTGCTTGACGTCCCAGGTTTGCAGCCGCAACGGCAGGCCGGTGGCCGCGCGGATGCCGGCAAAGTCGCCCGGCGTCAGACCGGCGGCTTTTAACTCGGCCGTCTGCTCCGCCGTCACGTTTTCTCCGCCAAACGCAAGCAGGCGGCCCCCGCCCTGTACGAAGAGAGCCAGCCGCCGGGCATCGGCCGGCTTGACGCTGCCCACGTCGGCCAGTACGACCACGTCAAAGCGATCAAGCTTGGCCGGCAGTGCGTCGACGGCGACTTGCGTCGGCTCAAACGAAACGGTGGGGTCAACTTCGCCGGGCGGGGCCAGCCGCAATGACGTTTCAAGAAAATAGGTGGCTGCCAGTTGCGGCGTGACCGCCGAGCGGCCGTCGACCAGCAGCACCTGATATGGCCGGCTCGCCAGAATCTCGACGTAACGCTCGTTGTCGAGCGGCAGGTCGTCGTCCTGGGCCTCGACGAGCACTTTGCCCTGCCAGGCGCCTTCCACCAGCGGCGGCAGATCGAACCGCACGGATTCAGAAGCACCGGCGTCGATCTTCACCCGCTCGCGCAATTCCAGCTTTCGTTCGCCGGCGGCCAGGCGCAAGACGACCGACAGCTCTTCGGTGCCGAACGGACCGCCGTTGTGGACGGTGGCGTGGACTGAGGTCGGTTCA
Organism: Pirellulales bacterium; assembly: GCA_035694685.1. Taxonomy (GTDB): domain Bacteria; phylum Planctomycetota; class Planctomycetia; order Pirellulales; family JAICIG01; genus DASSFG01. Next base: position 5,215 of record DASSFG010000522.1, on the reverse strand, counting down.
TTGGGCCGCAGCCAGGCGCGCTCGGCGCGAGCTTCGACCACCGCGACGTTGTTGACGGCCGAACGTCCCAGATCGTGCAGCGTGGTGACGACGTCGTCTTGCAGCGCATCGACTTCACTCCAGGCCAGGCCGCTGCGCTGCAGGTCCGTAAAAATGTGCAGTTTTCTGGGACCGGGCGGCGCCTTGGCCAGTACGTCGCGCGCCCAGTCCATCGCAGCGCCGTAGTCGGTGCCGCCGTAGCACGCCGGCGGGGCGGTGAGCTTCGTTGCAATTTCACTTGCTGCCACCGATGGGCCGCTCAGCGGATGCACCTGGTGATCGAAAAACGCGATTTCAAACCGGGAATTCTCGGCCGCCTGACTGAGCAGCTCGCGAGTTTCGGCAACGGCGAGGTCGATCAGTCGGGCGCCGTCGAGCTTGAGATCCATCGTTGCCGAGCGGTCGATCAATACGGCCACCGTCTCTTTCTCGCCCGACGTTTGAAATGCCCGCCAATAAGGACGAGCAAACAACACCGCCAGCGACACGATGCACGCCATGCGCAGGGCCAGCAGAAACCAGCGCATGACACGTCGCCGTCGGGCGTTTCGCTCCAGCACCACGCGCAAGAAGCGCAGAGTGCCCAGTTCGGCCCGGCGCGTCTTTTGGCGAAACACCAGGTGGATGACGATTGGGATCGCCACCGCCGCCGCCGCGCCCAGAAATGCTGTTTGGATAAAGGACATTATCGTTAGGTCTTAGGTTTTAGGTCTTAGGTCTTAGGTTTTAGGGGCGTTACTACTTCTTTTACTAAGTCCTAAGACCTAAGTCCTAAGACCTAAGATCTCTATCCGGCCTTTGCCCTCCGCACCAAATAATCGAGCAATGCCTGATCGAGCGGCTCGTCGGTGGTGAGCTCCACGCGGTCGATCGCCCGATTTCGGCACTCGGTCTCTAACTCAGCTCGCCACGTTTCCACGGCTTTCAAATAGTCGTCTCGCACGCTTTCGGCCTGCGTAGTCAGCTCCTCGCCGGTCTCCAGGTCGTGAAAGCGGTAATGCCCCTCCAGCGGCAGCCAACGCTCCCACGGATCCCAAAGATGAAACACGATCACTTCGTGATTACGGAAGCGCAGGCGTTCGATGGCCTTCATCAAGCCATCGAGGTCGTCGAACAAATCGCTTAAGATCACGACGATGCCGCGGTGATTGCACAGCTCGGCGGCCTGCTGAAACGCGCGGCCGCAATCGGCCGTCGGTCGCGGCTTTGTGCCGTCGATGAGACGCAGGATTTCCTGCAACTGGTGCGTGCGGGCTTTGGGCGGCAGATGGGCCACCACTTCGTCGGCCAACAACACCAGCCCGACGGCGTCGTGCTGCTTGAGCGCCAGATGCGCCAGGGCCGCCGCCAACGCCGAGCCATAACCGAGCTTGCTGATGCCCTTGTTGCGGCAATCCATCGACCTGCTCAGGTCTAACAGCAGGTAAAGGTTCATGTTCGTTTCGGCGTCGAACTGCTTCACGTACAGCCGCCGCTGCCGGGCAAAAATCTTCCAATTGACATGCCGCAGATCGTCGCCCTGGGCATACTCGCGGTGCGAGGCAAATTCGACGCTGAAACCGACGAACGGACTGCGGTGCAGGCCGTGCATAAAACCTTCCACGATTCCTTTCGCGCGCAGTTCCAGGTTTTCGAGCCGCGAGAAAAAGGCCGGATCGACAAGTTGCCGCGCATCGGTGGGCATGAGCGTGATCGCCTGCATGTTCGTCGTGGTGAATAGCGCCGACGCGGCGTCGCGGCGACGCCGAGCCGTCGAACACCGAACACAGACTAAGACATTGTGTCTTGAATGTCAAGCGGGCGGGGCTAGAATCGTTTCGGCAGGCTTATTAACTAATATTGGCTCGCGGTCGCTTGTGCTATGATAGTGCCACGAGCGACACGCTCGTGCAACGGAGGATACGATGAACTGCGTATTGGCGGCAGTGACAACGGCGTGCTTGGGCTGGGCCGAGCCGGAGGCCAAGGCCCCGCCGACCTCGCCGTGGTTTGGGTTTTACGATCGCACGGCCGCCGAATATGAGATGTTCCGCGATCGCGACCACAACGAGCGGCTCGAACTGCAAGCGAAGGCCGTCTACAAATTCAACGCCGTGCATGTGGGCGACGTCAGCGGCGCCGTCTACGTCTGGACGCGGCATGGATGTGCCGAGGCGGTGGGCTGTTTTTGGAAAACGCCGTGGGGCAAGGCGCCGACGGTCTGCCACGAATTGCACAGCCTTTCGCCGGTGGTGCTCGCTCCTCGCCGGCCCGGATCAAACGAGTGGCGGCCGAAGGGGAAGCTCGATCGGCAACTGATCGACGACGCGCCTGCGCCGGCGGAAAAGCCCAGTGCGCGAGGGTCGCAAATGCGGTCGCTGGCGCGGGAATTCACGGGCTACACGGTGGCGGAAGACGGCGAGCGTCGAGAGTTGCGGCTGTTGACCGCGCCGCTCTACCGCTATCAGAGCAACGACGCCGACGTGCTCGACGGCGCCCTGTTCGTCTACATCTGTACCGTGGGCACCGACCCCGAAGTGTTTTTGGTTGTCGAGAGCCTGCGCACGCCGGATGGGCCGCGCTGGCACTATGCTTTGGCCCGCTTCGGCAACCGCGGACTGTTCATGAAGTATCGCAACCGCGAAGTTTGGCGATCGGTGCGCGGCGGCGACGACACGATTGACCACAGCGCCGACCACACCTATTGGACGTTTCATGAGCCGGTGGCCGAGGGCGGTCTCGCGCCTAATGGGAAGTGGGACCAGCGCGATTGCGAGCGCCGGCCCACCAATCGAATCCCCAATGACGAATGACGAAATCCGAATGACGAATGCCACGTTAAACACACCCGCGGAGAAGACCATGCGACGAATGTCCGATAGAACGATGATCGCCGGACGAGGGGCGCGCTGGCTGCCTGTGGTGTTAGTTACAGTCCTGTCCTGCCTTCCAGCCGGCGCACAAGAGAACCCAAGACCGGCGGACGAGACGCAGAAAAAAACGGCGGATTCTGCCGCGCTGGATCGAATGCGCCGCCGCGCACAGTCGTTGGTCATGCGAAAACTCGGCGATGCGGCCCAAGCTCCGCAGGCCCTGCACGAGGAGCCGATCCTGCACTACACCGATCCGGGCGGCATTACTACCGATGCCACGATTTGGGCCTGGGGCAAGACCGGCCGGCCACTGGCCCTGGCAGCCATCTTCTATGAGAAGCTATCGCCGGACACGGAAAAGTGGAGCTGCGAGCTGACCGCCTTGGCCGACGAAAAGCTGCGCGTGGAAAGCAAGACTGGCTGGGAATGGACGCCGCAGAAGTCCGACATCGATTTGCGATCGGCGCCAGGCGAACCGGCGCCAGGCGATTCGCTACGGCAGCGGGCCAGGCAGATGAACGAGATCTCGCGGCGTTTTTCGGTCTCGGAGACGTTTAGCGCCGAGCGGACCGACCAGCTTAGGCTGATGCCTCGCGCCTTGTATCGCTACGCCGACGCCGAACATGGCCTCATCGATGGCGCGCTCTACGCTTTCGCCGGCGGCACCAACCCGGAAGCCTTGCTCCTGGTCGAAGCCCGCACGACGCCCGAGGGTGTCGCCTGGCACTACGGCTTCGCCCGCCTCGGAGCGGCACAGCTCCAGGCCATGCTCGATGACAAACTCGTCTGGCAGCGCCCCGGCGTTGTGCGCTGGGATGCCAATGAACCCTATTATTCTGTCTTCGGGCCGGATGGCGAAGTCTTTCAATCAACGCTCGATACGGAGTCAAAACCGTGAACGTGGAGCGAACGTCTCGCTTGGTCAGACATTTGGTTGACATTAAACAAGCGGGACGTTTGTACTACGAACGCCACTCGGAGATAAGCAGATGATCATAACGCGCTTCTATCGCTCCGCAGTCGCCCTGGCCGTGTGCCTCTCGATGCTTGCTTGCGCGAGCGCCGACGACAGCGACGCCGCTGTGATTGGCGAGGAGCGACCGGGTATCAAGAATTCGGGCTGGCAGCCGATTTTCAAAAGCATGGCCGAAGATTATCGAATCGCTCCGGCGAACGATCCCGAGCGACAGTTCAAACTGCAGCTTCCGCCCGTCTTTCGCTGGACGCAGCCGGTCCGTGGCGGGGACGACGGGGCCTTGTTTGTCTGGCTCGATCGCGGCCGGGTGGCTGCCGTAGGGACGATATTCGCTTGGCCGCAAGCAGACGAGCGGCGCGTCATGCAGCACGAATTCCATTCGTTCGCCACGACGCCCATCAAGGCTGTTTGGCGTGGGCGCACCGTCTGGTCGCCGGCCAAAGGCGTCCATCGCACGCCTGTGCCCGAGGCGCCCGAGCCGGCTGCAAGCGCCGCTCAACGATTGAGGCAGATCAAAACCATCGCCGCCGGCTTCAACGGCAACAGCGTCGACAACGAGGACGGCCGTTGGGAGCTGCGGCTATTATCGAACCCGCTCTATCGCTATGCGCTCGAAGAACAACACGAAGTGCTCGACGGAGCGCTGTTCACGTTGACGCAGGGTACCGACCCGGAGGTGCTACTGCTGATCGAAGCGACGCACGTCGGCGACGGTTATCAGTGGCAATACTGCTGCGGACGTTTTTCCGACTATCGGCTGACCGTCCGTTACGTGGAGAAAGAAGTCTGGAGCGTTGGCCCCTGCGGGCAATCGACGCCCAACGAGCCATACACCTGGCACGTTGCCGAGATACGCGCCAAGCCCAGGGCCGAGTAGGTGATGTTTGACGCGCCGACTGGCGATCGCCGTCGGCAAACCGTCGACCGCGCTTCCTGACCGGTTGCTGCGATGCCGGCCGCGGGAAAACCGGAAAAAGACGAACGCTGATCAACGCTGATCCACACTCATCGAAATGCCCGTTTTCCCCTTTCCATTGGCGAAGATCAGCGGGGGATTACTGTTCCCGAAGCATGGTAGCCTCACGCCACCGCGAGGCGCTTTTCGTCCGTGGCTGGTGGCCGGCAGCGAGGGCGGATCGTGAGGTCCAGCGTCCGACGCATAAAAATTCCAGGTGGGGTGCTTGACGACAAAGACAGAATGTCTTAAGATCACGACTGTTGGATCCGGTGGTGTAAAAAAACCTTGCTCCAAGGCAAATTCGATGGCCCATCAATACCTGCTGGCAATGGCGATCGTGATGGGGCTCGGCAGAGTTTGTTTTGCGCTGGACGAGCCAGTTGCCCCTCA
>DASSFG010000521.1:0-5480 GCA_035694685.1 Pirellulales bacterium | reverse complement strand
AGTCACCGCTCCACCGGGGCAAGCCCGGCGGGGGCGGGAGCGGAACAAATCCGACGTAATAGCTGTTCGGTCACCGCTCCAGCGGGACAAGCCGGGCGGGGGCGGAGCGGACAAATCCAGCATAAAATTTCACCTCGTTCTGCCCTGTAACTCGAGCATTTTGCGCAGACCAGTCCCACCCTACGCTATACTCGCCACCATCCATCATTCCACGGCTGACAAAGCACCAGGACCGCACCGCTGCGGCTACGGCCGCTCGTGCCTGGCGAGCTCGGCCAACTGTTGTCGGACATCGGGCACAAGACGCTCATCGTGCAAATGATCAAGATTGGGGCGCGACGCGGGCATGACAAACCGCGTCTTGCGGCGGGTGGCAACGAACACGAAGACGACCACTACCAGGCTGGCGAGTACGGCAACGGCCAATCCGCCGGCCAGGCTTTTGACCTCGGCTTGCTGATTGGCGCCCGGCGCCGCCGCCAGCACGGGGCGGCGATGCACTGTTTTGGCGAGCAGCACGGGCCAGGTCATGATTTCTTTGTCTTCCGACAACGCGGCCAGGCGTTTGTAAAAGAACCCCGTCACGGTAATCGGCTCACGCAGCTTTTCGCCCCGCGGAAAACCTTCGGGCAGCCCAAGTGCATACAGCCACACGGCATAAGCGCGATCGCTCGGCTCGACGATCAGCAAGTCGTAGTCGGTAATGCCATAGTCGTTTTTGGCCGCGGTCTTTTTCTGAGCACGGCGCACCGTGCCTTCGATCGTTACCAGGTCGCCGCGGAACTCCTTGGGCTGGCCGAAGAGTTGCATGAAGCTGACCGGCCCGATGGAGCCTTTCTCGATTTCCGCCTCGGGCGCTGCCTGTAGAATGCCGAGCAGGTGATAAAACGCCCCCGCCTCGCCGGACCGGAAGGGCGTATCGTCTCGCACTTTGGACAACAGCTCTCGGTCGACGCCGGGGAAAAACTGCTTGTGGACCGGCAGCTCTTCTTGGTGCTCGCCTTCTGCGATGAATTCGCCGGGCGCCGCCACGCGCCGCCGCAGTTCGGGCGGCTGCTCGACGTCGGCCTTTTTGCGGGGATTGGCTGCCGCCGGCTGCGCCGCTTGCCACATCCACATCCAACGCTGAGGGTTGGCCGCTTCTTCGATGAGAAACAGCACCAGCCCCACGGCCAGCACGATGCCCAGCAGCTTGCGTTGCTCTCCGCGCGCCATGTAATTACGCGTGCGGCCTTTAGGTTGGAAATCGAGCATAAGGTCTCCGGCGGCGGGCCTGAGAGGAGTCGCAACAGCCGCATTGCCCGCAGCGCCATTCTACGCGCCCCCGCGCCGGCCAACAAGTTTGACATACTCTGCGTGAACGACGGATAGGAACGCGACGCCACGTTTCACTCGTTTAACCGCAGGGCCAACGGCCCGCGCGAAGGCCGCCGCCGTGAGAAGATTCGCTCATTACTAGCGGATTTATTCCCCGCTGAGCGTATCTAGGGACTTCTACCCAAGAGTTTGTTGGCCGTCTGCGGGAACTGTATACTTATGGCGTAGGAACCGCAACGTGATGCACTGAACCCCGGGTTTGAGAGGCCAGTTGACCGAGATGAACGCCGAAGCCATTCGCGAGTGGATCGACCGTCGTCCTTTTCAGCCGTTTGTTGTCAAGCTTGCGGGTGGCGAAACCCATCAGGTGCGGCACCCGGAGTCGGTAATTCTCATGAGAACGACACTGGCCATCGCCTATCCAGAAACAGACCGGCTTGCCGTCTGCTCGTTGCCCCACATCACCAATATCGAAACGCCACAACCCGCCTAAGCTATCCCGCCACGAATTCCGACAGCGTCTGGGCTTCAGCGGAAAGCAAGGCGTCGAAGCGCTCGCGGTTGCGGCGCAGGTAATGGCGGCACTCGGCCTGCAGTTCCGCGCCATCGCTGTAGCCAATGGCGTGGGCGAGCTTCGTAAGCTCGATCGGGTCGTCGGGCAAAACGCGCGTCGGCGCCTGCATTAAACGCAGACGCGATTCGACGGTACGCAAAAACCGATAGCTGTTCGTGAAATACTCGTAGTCTTCACTGTTGAGATAGCCGTGTTGGTGCAAGAGGTTGAGAGCGGCGAGCGTGTTAGGCGTGCGCACGGCCGGATTGTCGCGGCCATGCTTGAGCTGCAACATCTGCGCGAGAAACTCGATATCGACCAGGCCCCCCGGGCCGCGCTTAATGTTGTTGGGCGGGGCGTTTTCTTCCATCCGCCGCCGCATGTCGCGAATTGCTTCGGCGTGGCTCGGCTGCCAGGGATGTTCATAGGCAGCACGGGCCACCGTTTGAATGACTGCCGGCACAATTTCCGGCGCGGCCACCGCCACGCGGGCCTTGGTTAAGGCCTGCCGCTCCCAAAGCTGGCCGGAACCGTCGGCAAAATACCGCGCGAACTCGGCAAACGTCGTGGCCAAGGCGCCGCTCTTGCCCGTGGGACGCAGCCGCAGGTCGACTTCGTACAGCTTGCCGTAGGGGCCGAGCCGGCTGCAAAGCTTGACGATCCGCTGGCCAAGCTCACTGAAGAAGTGCTGGTTGGTCGTCGTCGTGGCGTTGCGGCGGCCGCGCAGGCCGTGAAAGGTCGGGCCATCGGCCTCGTAAAGGAAGACCAGGTCGAGATCGCTGTGGTAGTTCAGCTCACGTCCGCCTAGTTTGCCCAAGGCGAGAATGGCCAGCTCGCAGCGTTCGCCGGTGCGCGGCCCTCCGGCCACCGTCGGCTCGCCCCATTTGGCCACCAACTTGTTGTATTCACTTCTGGTGATGGCTTCGACGCACGTCTCGGCCACATCGGAGAGCGCCGCCGTCGTGGCATGCACGTCTTCCTTGCCGAGGATGTCGCGCACACCCACTCGCAACTGCATCGTGTTCTTGAAGCTGTGCAGGATCGGCTCGAGATCTTCGGCGCCGCGCGATAGCTCGGCCAGCGTATCGCGCAGCGACTCGCGCGTCGGCAGCTTGTTCAGCACGAGGCTGTCCATGAGCTCGTCGATCATGCCGGGATTGCCGATCAAAATACTCGACAAGTAGGGGCTCGACGAGCAGAGCTCCACGTACAAGTTCATCGAGGGCGGGTTGAAGCTGAACAGCTCCCACAACACTCCCTTGCCGCCCAGCGAGTCACTCACCTTCTCGAGGTTGACCAGCGTCGAATCGGGATCGGGCGTGGCGGCGATGGCCCGCAGCAATCGCGGGGCGATGGAAGCCAGAAAATGCCGGCAACGCCGCGTGAGCAGGAACCGCAATTTCTCGGTGGCCAACGACACCAGGTTTTGATAGGCCAACTGCACGTTGCGGAAGGGATAACGCCCCAAGACCGCCGCAATCTTCTCGGGCGACGGGCCGGGATCGAGCACGAGATCGACCTCGGGCTCCGTCTGGGCGTCGTCGCCAAAGGCGTCGTGCAGCAAGTGGTCCAAGATCTTGCGATTGAGCGCCGTCTTCGCTTGATAATCGGCCTCGAAGGCGGCCAGTGCCGTTTTCTGCGGCGCATCGCGGTAGCCCATGCGAATCGCGAGCTTGCGGGTTTCTTCGGGCTGCTCGGGCAAGAGGTGCGTCTGCAAGTCGAACATGATCTGCAACCGGTGCTCGATCTTCCGCAGGAAGCGGTAATTTTCGTCGAGTAACGACCGCTCCTGGTGCGTGAGGCATCCGACGGCGTCGAGTTGAGCGATGGCCGCCAGCGTGTTGCCGGTGCGCAGCTCGGGCAAATCGCCGCCGTTGAGCAATTGCAGGAACTGAATGGCGAACTCAATGTCGCGAATGCCGCCGCGGCCGGTCTTCACGTTGCGCGATTCGTCGCCCTCGCTGATCGTGCGGTGCTCGATGCGCCGTTTGAGGGCCTTGATGCCCGTGATGTCGGCCAGCGAGAGATAGCGGCGATAAATCCACGGTTCGAGCGTCTCTAGGAATTCGGCCCCCAGGTCGCGATCGCCCGCCACCGGCCGGGCTTTGACGTAGGCCTGCCGCTCCCAGGTCCGTCCGAAGATGTCGTAATACGAGAGCGCGGCTTCCAGGCTATGCGCGACGGGGCCGCGTTCGCCTTCCGGCCGCAGCCGCAGATCGACCCGATAGGCATAGCCTAGTTCCGTCGGCTCGGTAAGCAGCTTCACCACGTCGCGAGCCAGACGATCGAAAAATTCGACGTTGCTCGTGGCCCGTGGCCCGTGGGTCTTGCCGTCGCACTCATAGAGAAACACTAGGTCGATGTCGCTCGAATAGTTCAGTTCGACACCGCCCAGCTTACCCATGGCCAGGGCGACGAAGCGGGCGGGCTGGCCATCGGGCCGCCGCGGCTGGCCGCGCTTCTCGTCCAACTGGCGGCGTGAAAACCGGACTGCCGCTTCGACGATGGCGTCGGCCAGAAAGGAGATTTGCGAAGCCACCGTTTCCAAGGGTTGGCTGCGAATCAGGTCGCCGTAGGCGATGCGCAACGTCTCCCGCCGCTTGAAGCGCCGCAGCGCCGCGCTGACCGCCAGAGGATCGGTCATGGCGTCGATTTCGCTCGCCAGCTCAGCCACCAGCACGTCGCGATGCACCGGCTGCCCTTCCGTCATGCGCAGCAGGTCGTAACCGCCGGGATCCTGGATCAGCAAATCGCTGAAATATTGGCTGGTGGAAAAAATCTGCAGCAAAATCGGTAGGGCGTCGGCATCGCGCTCGAACAGCGAGCCGAGGGCCAAGGGGCTGCGCGCCGCGGTCACGAAGCGGTCGAGGTTGTTGAGCGCCATATCCGGATCGCTCGATTGCGGCAACTGCTCGCTCAAGCAATCGCAAACCGCGCCCAGCAGATCGAGCGTCAAGCCGGCCGTCGCCATGCTCATCAGGTTGGCATGGGCGTGCTGTGGGTCGTTGAGCCCCCAGGAACGCAACCAGGCCTCCGCCTCGGCAAGGTTGTCCAGATAGTGTCTCAGTTGGTCAAGTTGCATGGCGGAGGAAAGAGGCCTCAGGCATCAGGCTTTGAGGGTAGCGTGGGACAAGCAAGCTTGCGCTTCGCCGGCCCACCAATTGGCCGCAATAGGCACGGTGACGTTTCCATTCTAATGAGCCTCACGACCCGATTGCCAATTGAAACACCTCCGGCCCGACGTGGTTCGTCACCACGCGGCCAAAAAGCGTGAAGGCGTTGGCATCATAAACGACGACGGGCAAAAACTGCCCGATCAGGCGGCGATTTCCCTCAAAGACGACGATGCGGTCACAGTTGGTTCGGCCCGTAAGCTGCAAGTTTTCGCCGTCGCGTTCTTGTTTGCGGCTAGTTTTGCTGGGGCCTTCCACGAGCACGGTTACCTCGCGTCCGAGAAACGCCTGGTTGTCTTCCTCGCTGATAGCGTTCTGGATGGCAAGCAGTTCGTTGTTGCGGCGGCGCTTGACCTCTTCCGGCACGTCGTCGGCGAACAACTCGTCGGCCTTGGTTCCGGGACGCGGGCTGTATTTGAAAATGAAGCTGTTCTTGA
>DASSFG010000520.1:0-6494 GCA_035694685.1 Pirellulales bacterium | reverse complement strand
CAGCATAACCGCCGGCCCAACCCACGTTCTGCCCAGGCAGGTCATACCGCGGCTCAACCAGCATGGGATACGCCAATAGCCCGACCATGCTGCCGGCGTTGCTGGCCGCGTAAAGATAATACGGATCGGCGGCGTGTCGGTGCCCGGAAGCCGCGAACCACTGGCTAAGCAAGGGCGACGTGGCCGCGACGACGAAGAACGGCAATCCGGCAGTAGTAAATAACTGGGCGAGCAGCGACCAGGTCGGATCGCTGCCGCCGCGCGGCGCCCAGTTGTGGCTTTCGGCCAGCGGCAGTACGACCCACGGCAAGGCGACGACCACCAAATGAACGGCAAGTTGAGCGCGAAGGGAGGCGGCTCGGGTAAGCCAATGAGCATAGGCGTAGGCGGCCAGCAGCACCACCTGAAAGAATGCCAGGCACACGTTCCATACGGCCGGCGCGCCGCCGAAGGTCGGCAGCAGCATCTTGCCCACCATCGGCTCGAGCAGGAACAACAGCGCCGCGGCGGCAAAGATCGTCAGGGCGAATAAGATTGACATTTCGTGCTGTGTCTGCCGCCGAGGGTCGGCAGCGATGAATCAACGTACAACGCCGCTCGTCTTTCGGCGACATCGCCACGCTTGAAGATAACACACGCTGCGTTGCTTTTCGGTGGCCGCGAATGACGCGGGGCACGAACAAATGTCAAATGGAGCAATTTATGACCTATTTTCCGATTTCGATGAGTTTGACGAAAGTTTTGCCTCTGCCGATTCCGATAGCTTGGCTGTCTATGAAATGGCGGCACTCCAGGCCGCCGTTGACCGCGCAAATGAGGAGCTTTCGATGTATCCTGCGTCGCGAAGTCGGAGAAACTGGGCAATTGGCGGTGTGCTGTTGGTTCTGGCCTCCGGGGCATCGCCAGCAGCGTACGGCCAGAAGTTCGCTCGCGCCCGAAGCGCTGTCCAGGATGACAGTGATAACAACGATAACGGCCAGCCTGCGGCGACCACGCACGTGCGCAACTCAACACGATCGCGGCTCATTCGCCCCAGCACCACAAGCGCTCTGCGAACGCCCATTGGCTCGGCGCCCATGTTCGCTCCGCGCGTGTTGAATTCGCCGTTTGCCTATACCTACCCGAAAAACGATTCTGCTCGAAGCGCCGGTAGTTCCCCGCTATCGGTGGCGCCGCGGTCGAAACGTATTGTGCCCGGCTGGCAATCGGTCGATGGGAGCTTGATGCCGGCAACGACGGGCCGGGGCCGGGTCATCCGTCACGTTCCCGGCACGCCGATTGATCCACAAGAGGGCGATATCATCTATGAAGAGCCCGACTTCAGCAGTGGCCAATTCACATCGCCGTCGCGAAAGACGACCGCCGTGAAGCTCCGGCAGGGCGGACGCACGATGAACGGCGAAGTCATTGGTCCCGGCCAACCGACGCCCGCCCCTCGTTCGGGCATTATCGTGCAGCCTGAGGGGAGCGAAGGCCCCGTGATCGATGGCAGCATCGTGGAAGAGGGCGCCGTGATCGAAGGCGACGACGGCGAAATGATCTATGAGACTGGTGGATTCGGCCCCGACTGCGACACCTGCGGCGGTTGTTCGCCTTGCAACTACAGCCAGTGGGGGCCCAAATACCACGACGATCCTTGTCCGGGTCGCACGATACCGTGCGACGGAATCTGCATCCCGCGGCACTGGATCGATGAGACGGCCCTCTTCCTGGGCGTGCAGGGCTTTACCAATACGCTCGACCGTGGGCTGCCGCCGGGCTTTCCCTCGGGCAATGGCAACTTTGGCTATCACGAGGGCGTGAACTTCGCGGGGCATTTCGGCCGCCTGTTGGGCATCGGCTCATGGGGGCTGGGTTATCAGGTGGGCGCCACGTTTCTTCAGAGCGACCTGAACGGAAACGTCGTCAACGGTTTGCAGACCAAGAATCGCGATCAACAGTTCTTGACCGCCGGCCTCTTTCGCCGGGCCCACGACGGCTACGGCTTGCAGGGCGGCTTCGTCTACGACTACATGCACGACAATTTCTGGACCAAGTACAGCGTGGCCCAACTACGCGCCGAGTTGAGCTATCTGACCTTCGCCGGGCATGAGTTCGGCTTTTGGGGCGCCTTCAGCATCCATGACGGCCACGATATCGTCGGGGGCAGCCCCTTGGGCTTCCAAACCATCGATATGTTTAACGGCTTTTACCGCTACACGTTCGACAACGGCGCTCAGGGCCGGGTCTGGGTCGGCGGCACCGACACGAAACAGGGCGTCATCGGCTCGGATTTCCGCCTGCCGCTGTCAAACCGCATCGACCTCTGGGGATGGTACAACTACCTGGTCCCCGGCCAGTCGGGCTTCGTGGGATTGAACAACCAGGGCTGGAACCTGACTTTAAACCTGGTGTGGTACCCGGGGCGCAAATGCGATGGCATCCACAACACACCCTTCCGCGCCTTGTTTGCCCCCGCCGACAACAACTGGCTGATCACTCGCCCCTCGTCCATGTAGAGCGCGGCGCGGTGCGGGCAGGCCTAACCTGGAGACGATGATCCTAAATAGCATCATCAGCGGGACGGTTGACGTCTGGCGTGACTGATCTCCGACCAGTTAGAATAGCGGCAGGAGGACTAACGCATGACCCATGTCATTGTCGACGATCTGCTTCGCACCAAGCTCCATAACCTCACTGAAGCACTTGTTCTGTGCGATCAGTCTGGCCAGGTTTTTGGTCATTTCGTTCCGATCGCGGATCTCTTACAGTGGGAGCCGGTCTCGCCGGGCGTCAGTGAGGAAGAACTTGATCGGCGTGCGCGATCTAATGAGCGCCGCTACTCGACGGCTGAGGTCTTAAGCCACTTGGAGGGCCTGTCTCGTGAGGAGAAGCCCTGATGTTTCGCGTCGATTGGTTAGAATCGGCGCTCGCTGAATTGACAACACTGTGGACCGATGCAGATTCAAGCGCGAGAATGGCGATCACGGTATCTGCAAGCGTCCTAGAGCAACGATTGAACGCCAACGCGCCGAATGAGGGCGAATCACGACCCGGCGGACGAAGAATTACGTTCGTGCCCCCATTGGCCGTGACCTTCCAAATGGAACCAGATGGCGTAACTGCGTCGGTGCTCCACGTTCGGCTATTTCGTCGCCGGAACCAGTAGTTTCAACTGGTTTCAGATGCACCGTATGCCGTCACGGCTATTGAGCCTCGGCTAGACAGATGGCCTTGCGCACCGCGGCGACGGCGTGCTGCCAGTCGACGGCCAAGGTAGGCTCGAACCGCTCGACCGCCTCGCGGGCTTTGGCAATCTTTTTGCGCCGTGCCGCGGCGTCCATACCGCGTGAATCGAGCAGGTTGTCATAGACGTCGGCCAGCTTGCAAAGTTGCACGGCCGCCGGCGCGGCGGCCAGCGCATCGTGGTAGTCACGTTCCCGCCGCTCTTCGGGCAGACGCTTGTCTTTCGAGAGGGCGGCCACGTAGTCGGCCACGCGCGATCCAAATTGCTCGCTGAGCTCGTCGTGATCGGTCTGCGTGTCCTCGATGGTGTCGTGCAACACGGCCGCCATCAGCGTTTCGAGGTCGGTCACGCCGAATACCCGGATGAGGATCATGGTCACGCGCAGTGGGTGCGCGAAGTAAGGTGTTTCGCCATCCTTGCGAAAATGCCCGCGATGGGCGCGGGCAGCAAATGAGATGGCGTTCAGCAGCGAGTCGAGGCTCTGCATGGTGTCGAATCACATCCAAGCGCGTGTGCAATACCATAAGATTGCAAGAAGACAGGGTAGCACACACGCGGCTCCGAAAACAGCAGCCAAACTAACGTGTGCCGCACGCGTGTGGCGAGCGGGAGGCGTCAGCCTACTGACAAAATGCACAACGTCAAAGAGCCCAAATTCGCCCGAGACGCAACCCTACTCGGCGAGCGCTTGGATCGAAGGCAAAACATCCTCGGGCAACTTCTGGTCTAAGTGCGGGGTCTGCCGATGGAGCGCCAACGCACGGGCGGCTTCTTCCGTCGCCTGGGGGTGGTGCGCCGCAGCCAAGGCCAGAGCCAAGTGGGCGTGAACCAAGGCGCTGTTGGGATACAACTCGGCCGCCTTGCGCAAATGGTCGATCGCGGCCATAAGAAACGCCTGGCCGCGGTCACCCGACGATTCCCGAACCGCCGTGCGATATCGCTCCCCCGCCTCCTGCCAGGCGGCGCTCGACCGTGGGCGCCGCCGCAATACTTCGGCTTGCTCTGCCTCCCATTTGCTGGGGTCAAGCTGCGGGTTACGCCGCCACAACTCAAAATCGCCCTCTGCCAGCAATCGCCAAGGTTCGTCGGACCTGGGATCGGCTTCCGTCGCTTCAAGCAGAGTGCGTCGAGCGTCGTCCGATTCGCGGATGGCCTGCTCGACAAGCCGCCGGCATTCCAGCACCGGGCGATAGGCAGTCAGATAGCAGCTTAGAAACAAACCCGCCGTCGTCAGAAAGAGTCCAACCAGCCAATGGCGAGGCACTGGCAGTACGGCCCGCCGCTCGTCAGTGATGCCGATGGCCAGCAGCAGCCACAGCGAACCTGCCACTCCGGCAAAACCGATGCCTCCGGCCACGAGCAGGTTGATCAGCAGTGCCGCCGCGGCAACCAAGGGCACGTATCGTGGCAGCGTACCTGTCCGCAACCAACCTGCGAAGCACCCAAGGAAGGCAATCAATGGGATGCAGCAAACCGCTAGCGTCCGCGGCAGGCGAACGGTCGAGAAAAGTCCAAAAGCGAATGCCATCGCGAACCCTAAGATGACGCCCGCCACCGCGACGATCATCGCCGCTCGGTCGTCGGCGGGCGATAACGCCGCCGCCGGCGGCTTGTGCGATTCCGCGGGCGAAGTTATGCCGGTCCGCCAGACTTCTCGGGCCAAACCGACAAGAATGCCGAGGAAGGCCAGCAACCCGGGCGTGCCCGACGTCGACCAGATCTCGAACAGGAAGTTGTGCGGGTCGGCGACGACTTCACTCGCTTCCGGCAATTTGAATTGCGTGTAGGAATCTTGAAAATTGCCCGGGCCACAGCCGAACCAGGGATGCTCCTTGGCGATCGCCAATGCCCCTTGCCAGTAATGCCAGCGATAGCTCAACGACTTGAACGCTTCGCCGATCACCTCGCGATCGAGCGCGCCGACGGCCAGCCCTGTGGCGGCCAATGCCGCCGCAGCCATGCCCGAGGCCCACAGCATCAGCCACGTTTGGCGCCAGGTGCGCCGCGACAAAAATACCAGCGCAGCGAAGCCCACCAGGGTGGCCAAATACCCAGCCCGGCTCTTGGTAAGCACCAGGCAGGCGGCGATCGTCAACGCGCCGAGCGCAGCGATCGTCGTGCGCAACCTTCGCCAGAGCCTGGCGGCGTCGCCATCGTGGGCGATCCAACCCAGGGTGAGGGCCACCAGAACCCAGGGCGTCAGGAAGCCGGCCAACGAATTAGCCAGCGCGAAGGTAGCCGAGGGCTCGGTGCTGGCCAATCTCTGCGCGAACAAGACGCGGGCCGTCGATCCCGGTGGCGCTTTCACCTCAGCCTCTCTGAGCACCGATTCCGGATCGCGCTGGTACCGTTTGCGTGCCTCTGGTATTTCGATCGAAAACTGGTACAACCCGTCGAGCGAGAGGATGACCGCAAGACCAACCATGACCAGCAGCACTGCCCGTTTTTCGGCATCGCTGCGCAACAATTGTCGCAGCAGCAGATAACCAAGACCAAGTCCGCACCATTCCCAAAAACCGTTGATCGCCGCGCGAGCGAAACCTCCGCGCGCGACCGCGATGACGCTCACGCCCAACCAGCCCAGCAGGGCCAACCAGGCGGCTTCGGCCAGACCGCAACGAACGGTGCCCGGCGGCCAAGCCAGTTGACTCAACACCCAGCAGGCCGCCAGCATCAGCGTTAGCATGACGAAAGGCAGCCCATCGCCGGCAATCGTGGTGGGCGTTTCCGACGGCAGCAGCGGCCGGGCCACGAAAATTGCCACCAGCGCGCAGAGCAGGCCCACTCGCGTGCGTTCGGCCGCCGATAAGGGGCGGAGCTGCACCGATCGTTTGCCCGTCATCGGCCCCGTTCTCGCTTTTGCCGGTAATCTGGCCAATATTCTGAGATGCCCCTTCGGGGGAAGGCCCTGCCTCTTGTGGGACCTATCGCCAAGTCTTTATGCTAGGGCGATTATAGGCCATGCGCGCCCTGGCCGCGAGGATCGTCAGAGCATTTCCTTTAAGCCAAGCGTGTGGAGATGGAAACTTACCTGGCAGACCGGGCAACCAAGACCAAGTTTGCGAACCGTGATGACGTGCGCGTTTGCCAGGTCCAAGGCAGACGGCAGCGCGAAGCCTTTATCCGTTTGCCGTGGAAAATCTATGCGGGCGACCCGCAGTGGGTGGCGCCGCTCTTAATGGAGCGGCGTGAGTTCATCGATGCCAAACGCCACCCGTTTTACTTGCACGGGGCCGCCGTGCCGCTGTTGGCCTACCGGGGCGACGAA
>DASSFG010000519.1:0-4458 GCA_035694685.1 Pirellulales bacterium | reverse complement strand
GGTTCCAAAGTACGGCCATTCAAATGCTGGCGGAAATCGCCGCCGCGAAGTTGGCCGACCAGCAGCAGTTGGCCGCCGCGCAGATCTCCTTGAAATCGTTCTTTGCCGCGGAGGACGTGCGCCTGGCGGCCGAACGCGCGGCCGACCAGCACTTCTTCGATACGCTCAAGGCGGAATTGGCCCAGATCACGGCCGACCGCGAGGGCGCGGCGGCGGTTGACGCAGCGGTGGGCAAAGCGATCCTGGCCGCCGCCGAGCAGGCGCACGAGGCCTATTTGAAGAAGCTCGACCACGTGCGCGACGTGGAGTGGCCGATCATGTTCGAGATGGAACGGTTCGAGCTGATGCTCAATCGCATCCAACTCGTGCTCGACGTGATCGGTGTCCTCGACCCCACCGGCGCCGCCGATGGCATCAACGCCGTAATTTCGCTGCTGCGAGGCAACTTCTTAGATGCCGCGGTGAGCGCCCTTGGCGCGATCTTCCCTTATCTGGGCGACATCGCCAAGCTCGGCAAGTTCGGCAAGTTCGCCGACGACGGTCTGGAAGCCCTCCGGCGTGTCGGCGGCGATTTTCTCACTGGCGTAGCGGCTCGCGCCGGCTTCGAAAGCTCCTGCGAGTTAGCGGCGAAAATCGGCTTGGACGGCAAGCGTTTAGGCAAGCTCTTGCCCATCGGCTGCTTCGTCGGCGGCACGGATGCCGGCGGGCTGGTGCGCGTAGCGGTCGGCGAGCCGATCATTGTTCAAGCGCAAAGCCCAGCGGAGTTTGAAGCGACCGGCATGGATCTTCGGCGACTGTTTGCCTGTTTGATGGTGACTATGGCCGCCGGCGGCTGGCTGGTCGCCAACCGCCGACTGCCGAAAAAAGACGAAAAGCGCTGCGCGATCGACGCCCTCTTCAACGGCGGCTGTGAAGACGGCGTGGTGCTCGATCACGAGTCTCTCGACCTGCTTGCACTCGGCAGGCGCGTCAGCGATGCTGAATCCACTATAAATTGCGCGCACGTTGAAATCATGAACCGCTTGGCCTTCGACGATTCGCCCAAAGTAGCAGGCATACTCCGTATGCCGTCGCCGTTGGCTGGCGGACCTTCCATTCGTGGCGATGTCGCGAGCCATGTCGAGCGCGACGCAGCTACTGCAGCAACCGTAAGTCGGTCGGCCGCGGATTCGCAAATAGAGCGGAAACACGCTATCGGCGCGGCGCGAAAGGTGAGTCAGGGGCGACGGACGACAGACTCGTTTGCGCGTCGCCAAAGTCGTTTCGGCATCTTTTGGCTGGTCGGCTGCCTCGCCGTTGCCGCCTTCTCCTTCTTCTCTGTTCCATCGCGGCCGGCCAAGCCAACGTCTGCCGTTGTTGCCAGCGCTGCGGCAGCACCCGGCGCGCCGCAGTGGCGCTATGAGCTTCGGATGAAGCCCATCGAGGACTACCGCGTTGGCGAACGCTTTATCGCGATCAACCCTCTTGGCGCCGACGACGAGCCCGAACCAGACCCGGCGACATGGAAGTCGGTGAAGATGCAGCTACGCAAGCCGAGCGGCAAATACGTCAGCATGACGTTGCTGCTCTCGCCGGAAAAAATGGCCGCGTATGGCGTTGATCACCGGCCACGCGTTGAGATTGAACTGCCGGAAATGGGCATGTCCGGCGAGGCGGAAGTCCTCTCAGTCGATCCCTGTCCGGAAATCGAGCCAGGCGAAGGATCCGTCGTGACGGGCACCTTCGCCCATGAATCCGAAGGCAATTTACTGAATGTCTTTTTTGAAGAGTGTGCCGAGCCGCTCGGCGTTACTGACAAGCATCCATTCCTTTCGCTCGATCGCGGAGACTTTGTGTCGGCGGGCGAACTCCGCGTCGGCGAGCTTCTTTCTCGCCCCGAGGACGGAACCGCGGCGCGCGTTGCTCTCCTCGAACGTCGGCCCGCCGATGAGCTGGTTTACAACCTTCAAGTCAACGGCCATCACGTCTATCACGTCGGACCATTGGCGGTGCTTGTGCATAACGCGTGTGCCGGTCTGCCGACACAGTACGGCATTGAGGGTATCTACGAGTTTACGGCAAAAAATGGCAAGACGTATGTGGGGCAATCGAACGACATCTTAAGGCGCCTCCTTGAGCATATCGCATCCAAAAAGCTTAAGAAATCAGACATTGTCACGATCAAATACAGACCTGTCTCAGGCGGAAAGCTTGCGCGGGAGATTGCGGAACAGTTCAGGATCCAGGCGCTCGGTGGCATAAGGGGTGGCTTTCTCGACAATAAGCGAAATCCAGTGCATATCTTAGGTCCACTCTTTCAGTAATCCATTACGAAATGCAGTCGTCGCTCGAAGTTGGTGAATTCGGCAAGCGCCTCATTGTTCGCGAAGCTTGGAACGAAGACCTCCATTGTCTCGCGCACACCGAGCAAGTTGCTGAATTGGTGTTAGCCACTATGCAATACGGTTGGTCGGGCAACGACGTACAGTTTTTGCGCCGCCTGGGGTGGTTGAAGGTGCTTGAGTTAGACCACCTAGCAATCCACGATATTTCACCAGTAAGTTGTTTGCAAAGTCTAGTAGTCCTAAGGCTTAATACGCCTCGCGCAAAGATCGTACCTGACTTTTCGGCCTTGCAGCGGCTTCGGATGTTCGTCCTTGCCTATTGGATGCCAGGCTCGGAAACCGTGTTCGATTGTGTCAATCTGGAGCGCTTGCTCGTCTACAAATATCCTTACGAAGACATTACTCCGCTTTCGCGGCTGACGAAGCTGGATTCGCTTTCGTTCCTCAACACCTACCGGCTCAAGAGCGTGCGAGGAGTTGCCGCTTTACAAAACATGGAGTACCTCGGGTTCTTTCTTTGCCCGAAGCTTACCGACATCACAGAGGTGGCCGAGTTGAAACAGATGAAGGAATTGGCATTTGATACGTGCAAGAACGCAAGGCCATTCGATATCGTCGGATCGCTAAAGCGGTTACGATCGCTCGACTTCAGCAACTGTGGGGCCATCGGGTCAATTGCCGCTCTGCGCGACACGCCAGATCTCGAGGAATTCTTGTTCAGCGAATCAACAAACGTGCTCGACGGCGACCTGTCGCCGATGGCATCGCTGCCGAAACTCCGCTGTCACGCGTTCAGAGACCGCAAGCACTACTCCCATACGTCGGACTATTTTGACGAGCACGCGGGAGCAGGCCACGGCCGTGGCGGGCCGCGCAAACGCTTTGGAACATTTGGCGATCCGAATTACGAGCCGTTGACAGTGCGTCCGGCGTCTTCATGATGTCGTCACGTCCGGGGCCGGCGCGCAGAAGCCGCGACACGGTTGAAGGGAGTTTCTACAAAGCCCGATTTCTTCTCTCGGAGAATGCAATGAACGATCATCCACGACAACTACCGATTCCTGATCCGGCTTCTGATGACCCGCGGGCCGTTGAACTCCTGCGTGTTTGGGCGGCGGGCGGCAAGCAGCATGTTGCGCTCTCGAGCATTTGGGATGATCCCGCGGCCTGGGGAATTATGCTCGTCGACCTTTCCAAGCACGTCGCCCTCATGTTCGCAGAAAACGGCTGGGAGTTCGACGGTGCCATCGGCAGATTGAGACAGGGCTTCGATGCGGAATGGGAAGCCGCAACCGACGTCCCTAGTGGTGGAATTAACGAGACGTAGTACGACGAAACGAACTTCACTTCAAGAATCGGAGGTTTAAATCGATGCGTGGCCTTAAATACGCCGTTCCCCAGAACGTCAAAGATTCGTTGAATGCCAGTCCGACGTTTCAATGGTTTATCACCGTGTTGTTCGTTGCTGGCGGCATTCTCTTGGTGATCAAGGGCGTCAACGGTTTCAAGAACAAGCGGATCACCGGCAAGTATGGCCGCGAGTATGAGGGCACGACTGCCCAACTTATCTCCGTCGCGTGGATCGCCATCGGTGCCCTACTACCAGTCATCGCCCTCGGAATGCAACTTGTGGCTGTTTTCACGAGATAGCTGTCGGGCAGCGTGCAGGCGGCCGTCAACGCTTACGTCACCTCGCTGGGCGCGCTTTCCGGCTCCGTCCGCGCCAACGGCACGCCCGTCGCCAATTATGGCTCGGCCATCGTCACCGCCTGGTCCGATCTGAGCGGCAGCGTCAGCACCACTGGCCCCGCCACGGTCGACGTCAACGGCAACCTCAGCGGCAGCGTTACGGCCGGAACCGATGCCACCGCCGACGTCGTGGGCGACGCGACCGGACCCATCTCCGCGGGCCGCGACGCGAGCATCGCCGTCGGCGGCCAGCAGGCGGGCGCCGTCACCGCCGCCCGCAACGTCGACGTGGCTGCCTGCGGCTCGTGCTCGGGCACGATCGAAGCCGGCGGCGACGCGAGCGTCGAGGCCTTCGGCGACATTACTTCGCAGGTCACGGCCGGCGGCGACGTAACGCTCGACACCTGGTCCGACATCGCCAGCAACGTGCAAGCCGGCGGCAGCG
>DASSFG010000518.1:0-10157 GCA_035694685.1 Pirellulales bacterium | reverse complement strand
TTCATTGGATTTTGCCAAGTTTTCCGCGGGTTTGCACCCGCGGCTACACTCTTTTGCCGCTCCGCGGCAGCCAAACGCGACATCAAAACTTGCGCTTCGGGTTAGTGTGGACAGGTGCGCAATGCGGGTTAGCGGGCTTTGGCTCGAAGGGCGAGCAACAACTCCAGGTAGCTGCGTCGCTCGCCGTCGCGCAAGCTAAGCTTGTCGGCCAAGGATGCCAGCGACGCTTTGGCGGCTTCGAGGTCGGCTTCGTCGGCGGAGGTTTCGATCTCGACAAACAAGCCGACCGACTCGACTTCGTCGAGGGCGATCTCGAACTCCCGGCCTTGCCAACTCAAGCCCGCTTTGCGCCGCCGCTTGGTTACCGTCGCCACCGGGCGAAAGCCAAGTGCCTCGAACAGGCGTGCATGGTCGTCCGCCCCTTGCAAACCGCCGCTCAGTGGAAGCTCGATTTCGACGCGGGTTTTCGATTCCGCGTCGATCTTCGGCCCTTTGTAGGTGACAAATGCCTCATCTCCAATCCGTCGAATGCGCAGGGCTTCGTCGGTCTCGGCAAAGTCGCGGGCCGGATGGGCGTAATAGGTGTCGGCCTGCGTCTGCGGTGGCCCAAACTCCGCGCCCCAGGCTCGCAAGCGTTCCATCAATTGCGACGCATCAGCCAGACGGTATTTGCGTTCGACTTCGTAAGACATCACACACTCGCGTCGGGCTTAAAATGCCCCGTCAGGTAGGCGGCAAGCTTGTCAGCGTCAGCCGGCTCGGCGCGATAGGCCAGATAACCGTCGGGCCGCACGAGAAACAGCATCTCGTCGCGCACGCCATAAGTGCGATGTAGTTCGCCCGCCGTGTCGACGATGGTCGACGAGTCGTGGCTGATCGCGGCCGACGGGCCGTCAGGCGGCAGGATGGTGTATCGTTCGACGAGACCACGATAGCGCTGAGCCGTCTCCATCACCCGCTGTTGCCGAGCACGGGCCGCCGCAGCCTCGCCGCCTGGCGTCACAAAACAGAGCAGTACGTGGCCCGTGCCCGACAACAGGTCGAAGAGCCTCAACTCCTTGCCGTCGGCCGTTCGCAGGCCGGCCGCGTCGGGCGCGCGATCGCCGGCGCGAGGCCCACTGTCCCACAGTGAGGCCAGCGCCGCCCGCCAGTCGCTGGGCCGGTGCTCCGCCACGATCGGGCTCGAACGATAATGGATGCCCAGTTCCGAAATCGAGCTGCGGATTTTGTCTTGCACCACGTCGAGTGAACTCAGTAGCGAGGCCGTCCAGTCTCGCAACTTGTCGGCCACCGGATGCCGCAGCAAGAGCGCTTGCGACATGGCGCCGGTGGCCTGCAACAGCCGGCGGCCGACGGGCCGACGCTCTTCGTCGTAACTGGCCAGCAGTTTTTCGTCGGACCGGCCCGCATGGACCAGGCCCAGCTTCCAAGCGAGATTGACGGCGTCTTGGATGCCGGTGTTCATTCCCTGTCCGCCGACCGGCGAATGAATGTGCGAGGCGTCGCCGGCCAAAAACACCCGGCCGCGGCGATACTGTTCGACCTGGCGTTGGCTGATGCGAAAGTGCGACATCCACACCGGCTCGCTCAAGCGGGCCGTCACCGGCGATTGCTCGTCGAGTGCCCTTTGAAAA
Organism: Pirellulales bacterium; assembly: GCA_035694685.1. Lineage (GTDB taxonomy): Bacteria > Planctomycetota > Planctomycetia > Pirellulales > JAICIG01 > DASSFG01. The sequence continues at coordinate 8,523 of DASSFG010000518.1, read as the reverse complement.
TCCTCCAGCGTCGGCTCGCCGGTCAGCGGCGGGCCTTGATGCCGTTCGATGATGACGCGAAACCGCCGCTCGCCGGGCATGGGAAACAGCGCCACAATGTCGCCTGACGACAGGTAGATGGTGGCTTCGTCGTCCGGCAAGTTCGCGTCCAACCTGACGTCGGCCAAGGAGAACGTCTCCTCGAATGCCCGGCCGTGAAACGGCATGTTCAGCACGCGCCGCACTTGGCTATGCGCGCCGTCGCATCCCAACAGCCAGGGTACGCGCAGCGACTCGTCTCGTCCCTCAGCGACATGTCGCAGCGTGGCCTCGACGTCGGCGGCCTGCTGATGAAAGCCGACGAGCTCGACGTTTCGTTCGACGGCGACGCCCATGCTTTGCAGCTTTTCGGCGAGCAGCCGTTCAGTGACCGATTGGGGCAGGATGAGTATGAAATTGAAGCGGCTTTCGATCTGGTCGAAGTTCAGATGAACGATGCGCTGCCGCTGGCTGTAGGCGTTGATGCCGTGCGCCTTACGGCCTTCGGCCAACGCGCCCTCGGCGATACCGAGGCGGTCGAAGTATTCCATCGTGCGCGCGTGCATCCCCAATGCCCGCGACGTTTGCGATGGCTGCGGCGCCTTGTCGATGATACGCGGCCGCATTCCATGTCGCGCTAGTTCGATGGCCATCGTCAAGCCCGTCGGTCCAGCTCCCACGACCAACGCATCGCAGCCGTATTCAGCCATGTTCGTCCTTTCCCTGAAGCTTTGATGTTCGGCGCCTACGGCCCCGTCCATCGCCATCATGACAAAACGCCTCAAAAACGACAACGAGCGTGTCTACTTAGGAAGGCTGCGGGCCCTCTGCCTACGAAACGCCATACGCGCCTTGCGTCAATTGTTGTATGGTTGGGAAAAGGCAACCTCGGGAGAGACAGATGAGGCAACAACCGATGGAACATCATGAAGCGGTTACGCCGCGATACGAAAGTTGCGACAAACTTCTGCGGTGGATCGTGCCGGTGCTAGCGTGTTGTCTCGCCACGGGTTGCAATCCGGCGGCCAAACAAGCTGGTGGGCCGGCGCCCGCGGTGGTCGCACAGGCGGCGCGATCCGATGGCGAGCCAATCGCTCCGCCGGAAGTCACCGAGAAACCCGCCGAAACAACCGACGAGCCCGATCTGGCATCGAGCAACCCGAGGAACACGGCGAAGTCGCAAGCGCATCGACCACAAAAGGAGCCAGCGGTGAGCCAACCGAAAGAAGCGACCACGAAAAAGAGCGAGGCGGGCGAGCCGGCGTTGATTCCCCGGCAGGTGCTGTTCGGTAATCCCGACCGCACCGCCGCACGCATCAGTCCCAACGGACAACGCCTGGCGTACTTGGCGCCCGTTAATGGCGTGCTCAACGTCTGGGTTGCGTCCATCGATAAGCCGGCTGCCGCTCGAGCGGTGACGCGCGATAAGCTACGCGGCATCCGCACGTTCTTTTGGGCGTACACCAACGAGCACCTCGTTTATCTGCAAGACGCTGGCGGCGACGAAAACTGGCATGTGTACCTGGTCGATCTCGCGTCGAGCGAAATCACCGACCTCACGCCGCTGGAACAGGTGAACGCCCAGGTAAGCGGCATGAGCCACCGCGTGCCGGGCGAAATCGTGGTCTCGCTCAACGACCGCAATCCCAGCGTTCACGATTTGTACCGGATTGAGCTTGCCAGCCACCAGCGCGAGCTGACGGAAAAGAACACCGAGAATTTCACAGGCTACACGCTCGACGACGACCTGCGCGTGCGATTTGCGTCGCGGATGTTGCCCGACGGCTCCAGCGAGCTGCTGCGAAAAGAGGGCGAGAAATGGGTGAGATTCACCAGCGTGCCGCAGGAAGATACGCTCACCACTCAGCCGGTCGGCTTCGACAAGAGCGGCGACGTGCTCTATTTCATCGACAGCCGTGGGCGAAACACCGGCGCCCTCACCGCTTGGGACCTGCAGACGGACCACCAAGAAGTGCTGGCCGCAAATGATCACGCCGACGTCGGTGAGCTCTTAGTTCATCCGACGGAGAACACCGTGGATGCGGTCTCGTTCTCGTACCTGCGCAAGGAGTGGCGGGCGTTGGGCGACGGCGTAAGTGATGATCTCGACTATTTGGCCACGGTGGCCGACGGCGAGATCACGGTCGCCAGCCAGTCGCTCGACAATCAGCGGTGGATCGTCGCGTTTCTCTTGGATGACGGCCCGGTGAAATACTACCGCTACGACCGCCCCGAGCGCAAGGCGACGTTTCTTTTCAACAATCGCGACGACCTGGAAGGGCTGTCGCTGGCGAAGATGCGGCCCAAGGTCGTCCATGCCCGAGATGGACTGGAGCTGGTGTGCTATTTAACGTTGCCGCCGGACGCCGATGGCGGCGAAGGCCCTCCGGAAAAACCTCTGCCCATGGTGCTCGACGTACACGGCGGCCCCTGGGCCCGGGACGTCTGGGGCTTTAACCCGGTACACCAGTGGCTGGCAAACCGCGGTTATGCCGTGTTGAGCGTCAATTTTCGCGGCTCGACGGGCTTTGGCAAAAAGTTTCTCAACGCAGGCAATCGCGAATGGGCGGGCAAGATGCACAACGATCTGCTCGATGCCGTCGATTGGGCCGTCGAACAAAAGATTGCCGATCCAAAGAGGATTGCCATCTTGGGCGGCAGCTACGGCGGATATGCCACGCTCGTGGGTCTGACGTTTTCGCCCGACGTGTTTGCTTGCGGGGTAGATATCGTCGGGCCCTCGAACATTTTGACGTTGCTCTCGACGATACCTCCTTACTGGCAGCCGATGGTGCAGATGTTCAAAGACCGCGTGGGCGACTTCACGACGCGTGAAGGCAAAGAATTCCTGGAGCAGCGCTCGCCGCTTTCGCACGTCGACCGCATCTCGCGTCCGTTGTTGATCGGGCAAGGAGCGAACGACCCCCGCGTCAAGCAGGCTGAATCAGACCAGATCGTCCGCTTGATGCAGCAGAAAGACATTCCCGTGACTTACGTTCTCTATCCCGACGAGGGCCACGGTTTCGCCCGGCCCGAGAACCGACTCTCGTTCAACGCCGTGGTCGAAGCGTTTCTGGCCGAGCATCTTGGCGGGCGATACGAACCGATCGGCGATGATTTTCGCGGTTCGACCATTACGGTGCCCGGCGGCGCGGAGGGAGTGCCGGGACTTCGCGACGCGTTGCGCCCAAAAAGCGACGAGTAATACGTCTGTTAGCCCTAGGAAGATTTTATGTGGCGGAGTAGCTCAGGCAGTGCCGAGACAAGTCAAAATGCAAAACGCAAAATGCAAAATGCAAAATGACACGATTGAGGCGCCGCACGATTGCGCGGCCGCTTGCGCCATTTTTCGTTTTGCATTTTGTATTTTGCATTTTGCATTAGCGGCCAATGAGCTGACGCTGCTTCGCGCTTCACGGAACGCGAGGGCGACAGCTCTTCAACCCGTACTTTAAGCGTTGACAAGCGCTACCGGTTTTTCACCAGGACGCCCGAGTAAAGCGACTGGCGGCCACTGGGGGTCTCAAGTAGCAAGGCGCCGTCCGATGCCACGCCGGCACAAATGCCCGACGTTTCGCGCGTGCCGGCCCGCACGGTCAAACATGAGCCGTGTTGTAAACAGAGCTCGTTGGCGCGCTGGCCGACGCGGTGCGGCTGAGTGGCCAATTCATCGAGCCTCTTAGATAGGCGTTCGAGAATTTCCATGAGAAGCTCCGTGCGCAGGTGCATACGATCGGTCACGTCTGCCAACGAGGTCACGTTGGGAGCCAGTTCCGGCGGTGCACCGATCGAGCGGTTGTTGACGTTGCAGCCGATGCCGAGCACGTGGCGACCGTCGGTGAGCGCTTCGATCAAGACTCCCGCTAGCTTGCGGTTCCCCACGAAGACGTCGTTAGGCCAATGCAGGCCGACGTCGAACCGCCCGCTGATCGCCGCCGCGGTTTCCACCAGGGCAATCGCCGCGGCCAGCGAGATCATGGGGTAACAGCGGCGCTCGATGTTTCGCCGGGCTGGGTCGAAGAGCAGGCTGAAGGGGAGGCTTCCCGAGCCGGTCCACCAGCGATTCGTTCCTCGGCCTCGGCCGGCCGTTTGCTCGTCGGCAACGACGAGCAGCATTTCATGATAAGGCAAGGAGGCTGCTCTATCTCGCGCATGATCGTTGGTCGATGCGAGTGAGGGGAAGTATTCGACTCGATCGGCAAAGCCACCGGCCACCAGCGACGACCAATCGAACGTGGCGAATTCAGAGGCGGATGGCGAAGACGGGCTCAGCATGATAAAGGTTATAACATTCTACAGCGGCGCTGCGACCATGACTTCCGAATGTCTTAACAGCGAGTGTTCCAGCAAAGTTGGCAATATGCGTAGGGTGGGACGAGCGAAGCGAGTCCCACCGAACAGCGGCCAACAGGTGGGACTCGCTTCGCTCGTCCCACCCTACATACAAAAGTTATCCGACTAATGCGACGCGACCTTACCCATTGCCGCGTCTTAATCACCGGAGCTTCCAGCGGCATCGGGGCGGCGTTGGCCGTGGAACTTGCCCGAGCAAAGGCCAACATCGTTCTCAATGGCCGGCGCGAAGACCGGCTGCGCGAGGTCGCCGAAAAGGTTGAGACGCTCGGCGGCCAGGCCGTCGTGGCGCCGGGCGATGTCACGGAGAAGGCAGTGCGGATCGCGGCGCTGGAGTTGGCCGAACGTCAGTTCGGCGGTTTGGATGTGCTGGTTAACAACGCGGGCGTCAGTGCTTGGGGCATCTTTCACGAAGCAAGCGAAGATCGCCTGCGCCGGATTATGGACGTCAATTTCTTCGCGCCGGCAGAGTTGATGCGCGAGGCCGCGCCGCTCTTGCAGCGCGGCCGCTCGCCGCTGATCGTGAACGTCGCTTCCATTCTCGGACACCGCGGCATTCCTTTGCAGGCCGAATATTGCGCCAGCAAGTTTGCTCTCCGCGGACTGAGCGAGGCGATACGTCCAGAGTTGCGGCGCTTGGGCATCGACCTGTTGGTGGCCAGCCCCGGTACCACCGAAAGCGATTTTTTCGAGCACTTGCTCGAGCGGGCCGCCAAAATGCCTTGGCGACAGCATCGCGGCATGCCGGTTGCCACGGTTGCCAGGCAGGTCGTTCGCGCAATGTGGCAGGGGCGGCATGAAATTGTTCTCGGCGGTCGCGGCAAACTGCTGGTCTGGCTGAATCGGCTCGCGCCGCGGCTGCTCGACACCTGGATGGAACGATATACGCGGTAGAATAGAAGTCATGGCAAGAAACATATTAAAAACGGGCAAACGATCACGCCCGAAAACCGCCGTTAAGGGAAAGCGCTACCGCTGTGCCTCATGCCACAAACGAAGCCCCAAGCCGGTGAAAACGCCGGCGCCCTGGTACTGCCCGAAGTGTCGGGCGGAGAAAGAATCGCCGGCCGATGAGGCTCCGGCAGACGCTGAGTGAGATGGGCGTCCACTGATCGAGCGAAGAACAACGTATGTCGCTGATGGATCTCTACTTCTCGAAGTGGCTGCACCCCGGTGAAAGCCGCTCGATCAATGTCGGCAGTTTGCACCGCTCCTATGTCGTACATGTTCCAAAGCAGCCTGCGGCGAGCGCGCCTCTGCCCGTGGTGCTGGCCCTGCACGGAGCGACCATGAATGGAGCGATGATGGCCTGGTTTACCGATCTTAACCGTAAAGCCGACGAGGCGGGCTTTCTGGCGGTTTATCCCAATGGCACTGGCCGGCGGTCCTCGCTGTTCTGGAATGGCGGCAACTGCTGCGGTTGGGCGATGCAAAACAACATCGACGACGTCGCTTTCATCAACGCCCTGCTCGACGAACTGATGAAGGATTATGCCATCGATACCAGGCAAATCTTTGCCACCGGCATGTCGAATGGCGGGATCATGGTTTACCGGCTGGCGGCCGAGCTCTCGCACCGCATTGCCGCCGTCGCGCCGGTGGCGGGCTGCATGGAAACAGCAATGGGCAATCTCAAACGCCCCGTGTCGCTGCTCCATTTCCACGGCACCGACGACGACTTCGTTCCGTTTAAGGGCGGCAAAGGCAAAAAGAGCATCACCGGGACGCCTTTCCGCTCGGTCGAGCAATCGATTGAGATTTGGGTCAAGGCGAACGGCTGCCCCGAAAGTCCAGCGGTCGATGTGCTCTCCCAAGACGGCGACGGGATGACCGTCACCCGAAAAACGTATGGGCCGGGCAAAGACGGTGCTGAAGTCGCTCTCATTGCGATCGAGGGAGGCGGTCACACTTGGCCGGGCAAAAATCGCCCGCCAAGATTCTCGGCAACTCGACACTCGACATCTCGGCAAATGACCTGATGTGGGAGTTCTTTCAGAGGCATAAACTGACGTGAGCAGAAATGTCCGAAGATCCACAGCACGTAGGGTGGGACGAGCGATGCGAGTCCCACCATAAAAATAGCGGTGGGACTCGCTTCGCTCGTCCCACCCTACACCGATTGCCGCTTCAACCTCGTTCGACATCTCAAATCGTTAGAAGAGCCACAGTGCTAGAAGACCGCCGATGACAATGACCAAGGCGGCGCCAATCGCCAACATGGCAGTCGAGTCATTGCGGCGCCTGATGGGCTGTGGGGCGGGCTTTGACGGAGTAGGCGGCGTGATGGCGGGCACGGCACGTGGCGCCATCGGCTGCACCACGGGCAGTGGCTGCCTAGTCCGGCATGCGTCGAGCGCGGCCACCACTTCCGTCATCGTTTGATAGCGATCTTGGGGTTGTTTGGCCACCATTCGCTGGTAAACTACCTCGAGCGATTCGGGCAAGTCAGGACGGCTGGCCCGCAAAGGTGGTATCGGCGACTGCGCGTGAGCAATGGCTTTCATCACCGCATTCTTGGCATTGTACGGCACCTGCCCGGTAAGCAGTCGATACATCGTATAACCCAGGCTATAGACGTCCGACCGCTGATCGGCTTGTCGCGAATCGGCGGCCTGTTCGGGCGACATGTAATCGACGGTGCCCATGGCCTGTCCGGCCTGGGTGAGCTGCTCGCCCGACTCGTCTTCGTAGCGGGCCAGGCCCATGTCAAGGATCTTGACGACGCCATCCAGGCCCACGAGCAAATTGCCGGGCTTGATGTTGCGGTGCGTCACGCCGTGGTTGTGAGCGTACCCCAAGCCGCGCGCCGACTGCACGATGAACTCGATTGCTTGATCAAACGGCAGCGGACCGTGCTGTTGCAGGATGGCCGCGAGATCCTGCCCCGGCACGTATTCCATCACCAGGTAGTGATAGCCGCCGGCTTCGTTGGCATCGAGCGCGGCGACGATATTGGGGTGGCTGAGCATGCCGGCCAGCTTGACTTCGCGCTCGAACCGCTTGAGGGCCTCGACTGAGCTGGTGGCCGCGTTCACCGCCTTGATAGCCACAATGCGGCGCATGCGGCGATGGACCGCTTTGAACACCTCGCCAATGGCGCCTTGACCGATGGGTTCGAGCAACTCGTATTCGCCGAGCGACGTGCCCACCGCCAGACTACTGGGAGCCTCGCCAGCCCTGGCAGCCTGGCTGGCTTCGAGCTTGGATTGCAGTCGCCGGTCGTAGTCGGCCTTTTTGGCACTGTCGAGCAGGCAAATGCGCGCGACTGCGAGCTCGTTGAGCAATTGCTGCGATTTGGGGCCGTGCCGCCCGGTTTGAAACGTTCGCACGTGCGCCATTTGACGGTCGGCGGCGTTGGCTATCACGTCGGCATTGGACTCAAACATGTCGATCGCCAACAACCGGTAATGGTGCGGCGGCTGGTCTTTGGGCGGAATGCCCAGCCAGTGATGATAGGCGTCGAATTCCTGAGCAAGAGCGGTCGCGTCCATCGTTCAATCTCCGGTGAATCCCGGCCCGCGTAAAAACCGGCCGGGCATGGCGCCGGTGTGCTCGCCGTCGCACAGCACCCGTTTGCCGTTGACCAAGACGTGCTTCACACCGACGGCGTATTGCTGCGGTTTTTCATACGTTGCTCGATCGACGATCGTCAGGGGGTCGAATACCACGACGTCGGCAAAGTAGCCGGGGGCGAGGCGGCCGCGTTTCTTCAATCGCAGATTCTCGGCCGGAAACGAGGTTAAGCGGCGGATGGCCTCGGGTAGGGCAACGACCTTGTCTTCGCGCACGTACTTGCCCAGCAATCGAGCGAAAGTGCCGTAAGCGCGGGGATGAGGGTGCAGCTTGAGAAACGGTCCTTCCGGCGCGATCGACGTTGAATCGGAGCAAAAGCTAACCCAAGGGAGGGCCACTTTTTGCCGCACCTGCTCTTCGTCCATAAAGAAGTAGACGGCTTCGACACGGCTGCCGTCTTCAATCACCAGGTCGATGGCAGTTTCCTCAGGCGACGCGCCGCGTTCGGCAGCCACGGCCGCCAATGTTTTGCCCGCCAGCGGTTTGAGACGCGAGTTTTTAAAGCCCACGAGCAACACTCGGTCGGGCGAACCCGCTGCCAACAGCAGATTCTCCCAGGCGTCGGTGGGCGTTTTCATT
>DASSFG010000517.1:0-6846 GCA_035694685.1 Pirellulales bacterium | reverse complement strand
TCGATTGGCACCCGACCGCTTGCCGCGGTTCATGTCTTGGATCATGCCGGCCAGCGCACAGGCAAAACCTTGGAAGCCCACTCCGGGCAGTTCACCATCGACGGCGCTCGCGATCGGACGATGTACTACGAAGTCGAGTATGACCATTGATCCCATAACAATTACGGAAGCATTGGAAAAACTGCGCGCTGGTGCGATCGTAGCCACGGCCAGACGATTGAGATCGCCCCTGGTATCTCTCGCTCATTCCAATCTCGCGGCACCTACCCCGCGTCGGCCATTCGAGAAATCGAGGTGGCCCTTGAGCTCAGCCTTCCGTCAGCCTACTACCAGTTCATGTCCGTCATCGGAGAATCGTCGTTGTTCGGCTGGTCACCGGCTGGTGGCCACTGGTACTTCTATCGTCCCCGACAGGTAATTGAGATCTCGCAGCAGTGGGCCGCGGCAGAGCCTAGTGTTGAGCGGTTTTGTTTCATAGGGGAACATCGCTGCATGGGCGATATGATGGGGTTCTGCATCGACCGCATTGGTCCGGCTAACTTCGACATTTATTGCCATGAATACCCATTTGCAGAATATGTTGCGGTGTCGGATGAGATCAAGTCATGGCGAGACTTTGGCCCTTACGTCGCGGGCGTGGTATCCCGCTTCGGGGAGGATTCATTATAAAGGCGAGCCCTCTGCGCCGCTTCGGGTGGCGATGGCGTTGTCACGGGAAACGGCGTTTGACCACCGGTATCGACGTACGACCTTAGCAGATTATCATATCTTGAGAGGCCATTCCATCGCCGGTAATGGGCGGTGTTGTTGCTGGGCAGGGGCGCCCATCGCCGTAGGGTGGGACAAGCGAGTGGAACGAGCGCCGGCCCACCATGATCGGCCATCTTGGTGGGCCGGCGCTCGCAAGCTCGCTGGTCCCACCCTACTCCAGCAACACAACTTTGCGACACTACTTAATGGGCGGTTGATTTTTCGCGCCTGACGTAAGGAGGCCGCTTATGACAATGGATGAATTACGGCGACAGCTCGCCACAACCCATTGGCCCGTCTCATTACGCGTCGATGGAAAGGAGATCCAGATCGGCTCATCCGATGAGTTGATGGTCCCGCCCGCGGGTAACCTCATTTGCGTCTATCAAGATGGGGCGTTTGAAGTCATCGACTGCCGTCATATCTCGACGCTCCGCCGCGTCAAATCAACCCGACGATCAACTTAGCCGTGCTAGCAATCATGAGCCGTCCATGAAGAGAACTCGCCAAGCTCATCTTTGGCTTGTCAGGATGAACTTCGAGGCGGTTCGGCTATAATTTCCGCATGCGTGTCTATTTGGATATTTGCTGCTTGAAGCGGCCCTTCGACGACCAATCGCAGCCGCGAATTCATTTAGAAGCCGAGGCAGTCTTGGCGCTGCTTGATGCGTCAGGAACGCACGTCGAGTTTCTTCACGCCGGGGCGCATGACCTGGAGAACGACCAGAATCCGTTGCCTTCCCGAGCCGCCAGGGTTCGCGAGTGGTTGGAAAATATTCCTTCGGCGGATTTTGCAGACGATGTTTTGCAAGCGCGAACGAGCGAACTTATCGCGCTGGGATTCAAAAACTTTGATGCATTGCACTTGGCATGCGCTGAAGCGGGAGGCGTCGAAGTCTTTGCCACTTGCGATGATCGTTTGCAAGCTGCCGCGATTCGTCACTCAGCCAGCTTGAAGGTTCGAGTTGTCAATCCTGTGGATCTTGCGCGTGAGGTGTTGCCATGACCCAGAATATTACCAATCCAGTGGAACTTCGTGAGCGCGGGTTCGAAGCGCTGGTAGCTGCTCTTGGCTGGGTTAACGCTGTACGGTTCCTTCAGCAATATGAAGTCAGCCGGCACGACTATACCAAAGAACGCGATCACATCCTCCCAGATTGGGACGCCGAGACACTGGTTCGCCTCGCCAAAAAGCGGGGGTGAGTGACGACTCATTCTATTTTCGAAAGCCCGCCGCGTCAAAAAGAACCGGCGATCATCGTAACCGTTGCGATTAATCATGAATTATCCTGCTAAACGCGCGTTCGACTGGCTGCCGGCACTCTTGCTGTCGATCCTGATGGGGCCATCTTTCTCGGCCGCACAGGAGCCGCCCAAGCAGTTATGGTCGATCGACGACGTTTATCGCCTGGATGGCCCGCAGTCGGTGGTCGTTTCACCCGACGAACAGAGCGTGGCCTATCTTCGGCGTTGGGTCGATGGTCCGATGCGAGTGGAACGCTTCGCGCTTTGGACGTTCAACGGCACCGCGGCCCAGGCGTGTGAAATCGGTCAGCCCGACGCTCGCTCGCCGGTTTTTTCGCCGGATGGCCGCTGGATTGCCGTACGCTCGACTCGACCACGACCGGCCGGCTGGCAGCCAACACCGACTGTGCCGCCGCAGTCGGAGCCGGCCACCGACGTCTGGCTCGTTTCGGCCGATGGCCGCCGCACGCTGCCGCTGGCAGGATCGGAAAAGCCTTATGGCCGTGTCTTCAACGACCAGTTTTACGGCCGAGTGGCGTTCTCGCCCGATGGCCGCCGATTGGCGTTCATCGCCGACGACGGTCGCGACGAACGCACGCCCGACGAGCTGGCTGCCGACGTGTACGTGGTGCGCCGCGATCAGGGCGAAGGCTTTACCGGCTACGGCACGGCGCAAGTTTGGATGGCTGAGTTGAACCCGCAGGCAGACGAGTACGCCGCCAACAGCGTCCGGCGACTGACCGACGACGACATCTGGTATGGCGACCCTCAATGGTCGGCTGACGGCCGCACCTTGTATTGTCATGCCAACAAGTCGGGCGACGTCGAAGCCGTCCGCTACAGCATCAACAAGAACTTCGATATCTGGGCCATCGACGTGGCCAGCGGTGAACAACGGCAAGTGACAAGCGGGCCGGGTCCGGAGGTCTCTCCGCGTGTTTCGCCCGATGGATCGCGGCTGGTCTGTCTCGGCTCGCCACGCAAGGGGCCGCATGCCGACATCTACAATCTGCTGATCGTGCGGCTCAACGGCGGATCCACCGGAGCGCGCGTGCTGTACGACCATCATGCAGGCAACGCCAAGCCGCCACACCCGGTGCCGGCGTTCCCTCTGCCAGATGAGTGCTGGGATGGCGACAACGCGCTCTGGTACACCAATTTCAACCGCACGCGAAGCGACACGGTGCGCGTTGACCTCGACACGGGAATTGGCACGGTTCTCGAAGAGAAAGCGACGAAAGATAATGCCTCTCCGCTGGCTCGACGGCGTCTCGCGCAGCAGCGGCTCGCTCCGCCCGGCGATCCGCTCTTCAAGTCGCGGCAGATGGCCGAAGAGCGGGTTGTCGAGTGGACCAATGACGACCTGCGGCTCGACGGCGTCGTCACCATTCCGCCGCGAGCAAAGCCATCCTATCCGCTGGTCCTTTATCCGCATGGCGGGCCGCATAGCCGCTCGAGCGTCGGCTTCAGCCTCACGGCCCAGGTGCTGGCAGCGCATGGTTACCTGGTGTTTCAACCGAACTTCCGCGGTTCGGCGGGCTACGGCCGGCAGTTGCTCGATGCCGACCGCCGCGATTTCGGCGGCGGCGACATGCGCGACATTCTCACGGGTATCGATTCGCTCGTCGCCGACAAGTTGGCCGAACCCCACCGGCAGTTCGTGTATGGCATCAGCTATGGCGGTTTCATGACTTGCTGGCTTGTCGGGCACACTCGGCAGTTCTCCGCCGCCGTGGCCCAAAACGCCGTGACCGACATGAGCGTCATGTGGGGCACGAGCGACATTCAGAGTTGGACCGAATGGGAATTGGGCGGGCTGCCCTGGGAGATTGCGGACGACATGCGGCGGCACAGCCCGCTCAGCTACGTCGATCGCATCGCCACTCCGACCTTGATCTTGCATTCCCGCGACGATCGTCGTTGCCCCTTGCCAATGGGCCGGATGTTTCACCAGTCGCTCGTCTCGCGGGGCGTTCCCACGGCAATGGTGATTTATCCAGACGAAGGGCACGGCATTCGTCAGCCGCGCCATCAGGCTGACGTGCTTCGTCGGGTGCTCGCCTGGTTTGCCGACCACGGCGGCGAACCGCTACCAAAACACCACGAAGCGCATCAATAAGTCTGCCCGCGCCGGAAGACGGCGAACAAATGATCGTGTCATTACACGCTGGCCACGACATATGGACGAGTCGATTCTGAGCATGATCCGTAAGGCGCTCGACGAGCGCGGCCTGCGGTTCGAGGAGAAGGAACACGCACCGACCTATACGTCGGAGCAGTCGGCGGCGGCGCGCGGCGAGACTTTGGGCGTAGGCGCGAAGGCCCTGCTCTTGAAGACCGACGACACGTTCCGGCTGTTTGTATTGCCCGCCGATAAAAAGCTCGATTCGGCTGCGATCAAGCGCGAACTCAAGGTCAAGAAGATCCGCTTTGCCACGGCCGAAGAGTTGCACGAGCTGACCGGCCTGGTTCCTGGGGCGGTACCGCCCTTCGGCCCGCCCATCTTACCGTTTGAGTTGTTTGCCGATGACTCCGTGGGGTTGCACGGTCGGGTGGCGTTCAACGCCGGTTCGCTGACGAATTCGATCATCCTCTCCGCCGACGATTGGCAAGCCTTTGCTCAGCCGAAGCAGTTCTCGTTCGGAAAGACGCAACCCTAACCCGGCATTGCGCAGATGTCCACACTAACCCGAAGAGCATGCGAGAATGGGGAGACGACTTACCTCACTTCGGGATAATGTCGGGCGCGCTGTCGCGCGGCTACAGGAGGCTGGTTGCGGTCGTGCAAAACAAAGCGGCGCCGGCCAGTGGAGCTGGCCGGCGCCGGGAATCGTTGCCTTTGCCGCAGGAACGCTCAGCGGCTATTGCCGCCCATGCGGGCGGCGTCGCCGAGCCTCTGGCCAAGAAGCTTGTTAACGCCCTCTTCGGCTTCGATGCGGTAGCGCACGCCGTTGTCCACCGGCTCGACGGTGATGCGCAGCCGGTCCTTGTCGCCCACGCTCTCGGCCAATTGCGCCGCCCGTGCGTCATCGCCCTTCGAGGCGGCCAGCTTCAGAATCGGCTTGAGCGCCAGGGCCAACGTCATCTCGGGCAGCTTCTCTGCCGGCGTTTCCGCCGAGGCGTCAATGACCTGCTTGATGCCGTCGATGCCGTCCTCGCCCACGCCCACGTAAAAGATGTCTTTGCCAAAAGCAAGGGCCACTTTAATCGGATCGCCGAAAGCCGCCCGCAACGATTCCGCGTTGTCGTTGTCTTCATCATCGGGAACGGGCACGGTGAGCGTGTGGAAGCGGAAGCCTTGATGCTTGGCAACGTTCAGCTTGAGTTTCGACAAATCGGCATCTTCCGCGACCAACTCGACAAGCTGCTTGACCACCACTTCCAGCTCAGTCGCGTCGGCCACCAGACATCCGAGAACCATCGTCAGCGGGCCCTCGCCCAGCACCGTCAGCCCCGCGTTGAGGCGGCCTTGTTCCTCAACGGTGTCTTCCACGATTGCGATCAGCTTGGCCGCCAGCTCTTTGGCAGCCTGCTTCTGGGCGTCGTCGAGGTCTTCTTCCTTGTCAATCTCCGCGGCGAGCTGAGTGCTCAAGCGTTCAAAGAGCGCTTCCGCTTCTTCTTCGTCGTCTGCCGAGATCGGCGAATTGAGGTGCAACGACAACAGCGCCTCCGGCAGGAGCACGCCGGAAAACCGCGTGCCCTGCGCCTCCTCACTCGAGGCGGCAAACTGTTTGGCGAGCTCGCTGCCCGGCAATGCCGTAAGTTCCAAGTCGATGAACGTGCGGCTCTTGGCGCGATCGATGTTCAGCCCCACGGTCAACTGGTCGAGCTCGTTGATGCTTTTGACAAACTGCTCGGCTTTATCGCGGGCCAACTCCGTCCGCAACTCGTTCTGCTCCTCAGCGTCATCGTCATCATCATCATCGTCCATGCCTTGCATCAGCCGGGCTTCAAAAGCCTGCATAATGGTGTCGGCGCCCATGTCGCGCAGGGCCTGCGGAATGTTCTGAACGTTGAGACTCAGGGCCAGGTCGTATTCTTTGTCAAGGCCGCGAAGCTGCTTGAGCGGATCGCCCGGCAGGTCGTCGAGAGAGCTTTTTTGCTGAGCGACGTAGGCCCACTTTCCCTTTTGCGTGATGAAATAGCTGTTCGTGTTGCGCTTGATCTCGTAGATATCGTCGCCGGCATCGACGGCTTCGCCAATAACACCGGCCAGAGCATCAAGCAGCTTGCTCAAATCGGTGACCGGCAAAAAGGCAAGGGCGGGAAACTGCGAGCCATCGGCGGTGATGCTCACCGCCGCGCCCCACGGCCGGGCCTGATCGACGCCGGCCAGACCTTGGCCCTGTGTGAGCAGTATTAGCAATTGCTCGAGCCCCGCGGCCATGTCGGGGTTGCCCGAGAGCCCGCCGATGTATTCAATATCGCGTTTCAGCTCGGCGTAGCCCGAGAACGAAACGACGACGACCGGCTGCGCTTCAGCCGCATCATCCTGGGCTTTGGCCGCGGGCGGGCCGAACACCAGCAAGCCGAGGGCCAAGAAAAAAAACAAGTTCTTCACGATCATTCTCCTTGACAGTGCTTTCAAAAGTCGGTTGGGGCGGGTTTTTCGCAGCTCTTGCGAGTTATGTGCCGCTAGCTTGCAGCTTGCTAAGCCACGAAAAAGCGCAGGCGTAGCGAGGGCGCAGTCCCATAGTATGGCCAAGGAACGAACGAAACACAACGCCGGACCATCGACTTTCGCTGATGCGAGTGGTGGCTGGGGGCAGAGCTTGGCCATGCTCGATCCTGAAAGGCCGATTGGGCATTGCGGCCAAGCGATGCCCCGGAGCGCCGCCCACCGGGGCATCG
>DASSFG010000516.1:0-5100 GCA_035694685.1 Pirellulales bacterium | reverse complement strand
GCTTACGTCATTTACCGGGGGCATATCTGGTAGAAGTCGATCGCGAAGGATTCGTGATGGTGGCGGTCGGCCCCGAAGAACGACTGCGTGGCAACGACCGGCTGGTGTTCGTAGGCGTTGTCGACTCCGTCATCGATTTGCAAAAAATTCGCGGCTTGGTGCCGGCGACCGACCAGGTATTCAAGCTCACGGCGCCGCGAGCGTCTCGCTGCCTGATTGAAGCGGTGGTCTCGAATAGCTGTCCCATGGTCGGGAAGACGATTCGCGACGGCCGTTTTCGCTCGATCTACAACGCCGCCGTGATTGCCGTGGCCCGCAACGGCGAACGGATCAACAAGAAAATCGGCGACATCGTGCTCAGGCCGGGCGACACGCTGCTGTTGGAGGCCCATCCGTCGTTTGCCGATCAGCAAAAAAACAGCCGCGATTTCTTTCTCGTCAGCCGGCTGGAAGACTCGCAACCGCCGCGGCATGAACGCGCCTTTTTGGCGGTCGCCATACTGGTTCTGATGGTGCTGGTGGCCAGTCTTACGTCGGCGGGCATGTTCAAGGCGGCGTTGGCGGCCGCCGCGCTGATGATCGCCACGCGTTGCTGCTCGATCTCGCTCGCTCGCCGCAGCATCGATTGGGAGGTGCTGCTGGCTATTGCGGCCTCGTTCGCCATCGGCGCCGCCTTGGAAAAGACCGCCGCCGCGAAAATGATTGCCGACAGCATGATCGGACTGGCTCAAGGCAACACTTGGGCCTCCTTGGCGGTCGTCTACTTCGTCACCCTCTTGGCGACCGAGCTGATTACGAACAATGCCGCTGCGGCGCTGATGTTTCCCATGGCCATCAAGACGGCCGAAGGGCTGGATGCCAGTGCCATGCCGTTCGTCATCGCCGTGATGATGGCCGCCTCGGCCGGCTTCGCCACGCCCATCGGCTATCAGACCAATCTCATGGTGTACGGACCGGGCGGGTATCGGTTCAGCGACTATCTTAAGGTGGGCGTGCCACTCGACCTGCTGATTGGAACCGTGACGGTCTTGCTCGCTCCACTTTTTTGGCCGCTTTCGCTCGTAAAATAGAGCATTTTGCCTCTCGGCAATCAGTCGGATACGTTTAAGGGAATGAGCGACGTCACCCGCATTCTTTCGGCCATCGAGCAAGGCGATCATAACGCGGCCGGACAGCTTTTGCCACTGGTCTACGACGAGCTGCGAAAATTGGCCGCCGCCAGAATGGCCAGCGAAAAACCCGGACAAACTCTCGAAGCCACGGCGCTCGTGCATGAAGCCTATCTGCGGTTGGTGGATGTCGAAACACCCCAGCACTGGAACAGCCGAGGCCACTTCTTTGCGGCTGCGGCCGAAGCCATGCGCCGCATCCTCGTCGATCAAGCACGTCGCAAGCAAACCGAGAAACACGGAGGCGGCCTGGCGCGCATCGAACTGCCGGCCGAGCTCGAAGGTGCCCCGCCCCGTGGCGACGACCTTCTGGCGTTGGACGAAGCCTTGAGCCGATTGGAAAGCCACGACGCCGATGCTGCCCGGCTCGTCAATTTGCGGTATTTCGCCGGGCTATCGCACCAGGAAGCGGCCGAAACGCTCGGCATCAGCCGCGGCGCCGCCGACCGGCTCTGGGCGCTGGCCAGGGCCTGGTTGTTTCGCGCCCTGTCCCAATAGGCAGGATTTTTTAATTTTTAGCGCGCATTAGGCTTGGCATTCTCGCACTGTTATATTGAGGGGCAGTCCGCCCCTCACACTGACTCGAAGTCCCCGCGTCGTTTAACCGGTAGCCAACGGCGCCCGCGCGAACGCTGGACAGCAGACGGGGTTGGAATTCATGCCCTGTCTACTGTCTACCGTCTACCTTGACCGCCGTCGGCTACCGGTTAAACGAGTTGACCATCCAGCAGGGTCATCCATGAGCACCTGGAATCCAAAGGCTAACGACATCTTCTTGCACGCGATCGAACTTGGTTCGGCCGCGGAGCGCCGGCAATACCTCGACGCCGCCTGCACCGGCGATGAGCCCTTGCGCGCCGAAGTCGAGGCCCTGCTGGCGGCCGGCGACCAGGCCGGAAGTTTCCTCGAGTCGCCGGCCGTCGCGCCCGCCCTGCTCGCCACGGTCGAACAGCCGATCGCCGAGCGACCCGGCACCACGATCGGCGCCTACAAGCTGCTGGAGCAGATCGGCGAAGGCGGCTTCGGTGTCGTCTTCATGGCCGAACAGACCAAGCCGGTCCGCCGCAAAGTGGCCCTCAAGGTGCTCAAACCGGGCATGGATACGCGGCAGATCGTCGCGCGGTTCGAAGCCGAGCGGCAGGCGCTGGCCATCATGGACCACCCGAACATTGCTAAGGTCCACGATGGCGGCGCCACACCCTCGGGTCGGCCCTACTTTGTGATGGAACTGGTCAAGGGCGTGCCCATTACAGAGTTCTGCGACCAGAATCAGCTCACGCCGCGCCAGCGGCTGGAGCTGTTCATTCACGTCTGCCAGGCGGTGCAGCACGCGCATCAGAAGGGCATCATCCACCGCGACCTGAAGCCGTCGAATATTCTGGTCGTGATGCACGACACGACGCCGGTGGTCAAAGTGATCGACTTCGGCGTGGCCAAGGCCCTCGGACAGGAGCTGACCGACAAGACGCTGTTCACCGGTTTCGCCCAGATGGTCGGCACGCCGCTTTACATGTCTCCCGAGCAAGCCGGCCAGAGCGGTTTGGATGTCGATACCCGCAGCGACATCTACTCTTTGGGAGTGTTACTTTACGAGTTGCTGACCGGCACGACGCCCTTTACCAAGGAGCAATTCCGCGCGGCGGGCTACGACGAGATTCGTCGGATCATTCGCGAAGAGGAGCCGCCCAAACCGAGCACGCGCATCAGCACGCTGGGCCAGGCGGCCTCGACCGTTTCGACCAACCGCAAGAGCGATCCAAAACACTTGGGCCGGCTGCTCCGCGGCGAGGTGGACTGGATCGTCATGAAGGCGCTGGAGAAGGACCGCAACCGGCGCTACGAGACGGCCAACGGCCTGGCTCGCGACATCGAGCGCTACCTGCACGACGAACCGGTGCAGGCTTGCCCGCCGTCGACCTGGTATCGCTTCCGCAAGTTTGCCCGGCGGAAGAAGATCGCTTTGGCGATGGCGGCTTGCGTTTTCTTGGCATTGTCGGGCATCGCGGGCGGCGTGGGTTGGGCGGTGCGCGACAACGCGGCGCGAGACGAGGCGAACAAGCTCGACCGACTGGCCCGCGAAAAGGCCGTAGACCAGGTCGTCGAACGGAACTTAGACGATGCAGGTCCGCTGGTCGAAGAAGGCCGATGGCCCGAGGCACTGGCGATCATCGAGCGGACCGAGCAGCTTTTGGATGCTGCTGGGCGGACCGAGCGGCCAACGCGGTTCGTGGAACTGAGGAAAGCTCTTGCCGTCGCGCAGCGTCTGGAAGGCATCTACCAAGGACCGGTGCACGGCATGAGACCGCGGAGGCAGATCAATGCCAGCCCACAACCAAGCACGTTTGAAGTTGAGGCGCCAGAAGACGTCTATGACGAGGCTTTTTTCTGGGGTCGCCGGCAAGATACCGAATTCACAAAGGCGTTCGTGGACCTTGGAATCGACGTCGAGACCTTATCGCCCACCGAAGCGGCAGAGAAGATTCGTCGACAGAGCATTCGCACGGCGCTGGTCAGGGCACTGGATGGCTGGGCCACGTTCCGCAAGCGATCGTTAGAAGCGTTGCGGTGGCGAGGCGAGGCTAATTCGGATTGGAAGAAGCTCATTGAAATTGCACGCCAGGCCGATGCCGACGACTGGCGAAACCGCTGCCGCGAAGCGCTGCTGAAGGATGATCGACCGGCGCTCGAGGAATTGGCCGATGCGGTTCCTGTCCGCCAGACGCCGCCCGAAAGCCTCTACTTGTTGGGGCAGGCCCTCAAGGAAGTGGGCGCGGTCGATAAGGCCATGACTTTCTTGGAGCGAGGACGGCGCGAGTATCCTGGCGATCTCTGGCTCAACGACGCCCTGGCCCACTTCAGTTGGAGCGCCTGCCAGCCTCCGCGCTGGGACGCCGCCCTGCGCTATTACGCCGCCGTGTTGGCCCTGCGTCCGGATTTCTCGCCGACCCACCTGGCGGTGGCCGATGCGTTGAAGGCCAAGGGCGCCACCGATGAGGCGCTACTCGAATACTCCAAGGCCGTTGAGTTGGAGCCAAAGAGCGTAATTGTCTGGACTATCCGCGGCAGTTCTTACAGGTCACTAGGGCGCTACGACGAAGCGGTTGCGGACTTTTCCCGGGCCATCGAGTTAGAGCCCACGAACGTTTCGACATGGAATTTACGGTCTTCGGTGTTTCTTGACGCCGGACAGTACGAAAAGGCGCTGGCCGATGCGGAGAAGGCGGTCGAGATCCTTCGAAAGAGCATCGACCTGGAGACTGGCCCTACGCGGACCAATCTCCGCCTCGATCTGGCCCACAGCCTCTGGCACTCGGCGCGCGTCTCCTCTTCGACCGCGAAGCATGCCGACGCGGAAACGGCCCTGCGCGACGCACTAAAAACCTGCGAAAACCTGGCGTCGCAGTACCCGCAGGAGCGGTATTACCGACAGGAGACCGCCGCTACCCTGCGGCAACTTTTTGACGTCTGGCGGCGCACCGATCGCACGGATGAGGCAGTGGCAGCGATGCGACGAGCCATCGATCTCTCTGCGGCTCTGGTTGCTGAAGAACCGCGTAACGAGTTCTACCGATCAGAGCTCGCGGTCACCTGCTATGTCCTGGCAGATTATCTGAAAAGGCATCAGCGAACTTCGGAAGCGGAACCATTATTCCAGCGAGCCATCGACCTGCACCGCGCACTCCTTGCGGAGGCGCCAGCCGGCGAGCACCGCCTCCCTCTCGTGCATGCGCTGCGTGGTCTGGCTGAGATTTACCGAGACACCGAGCGCCTGGCCGAGGCCGAGGAGGCTTACCGCGCGGCCCTCGAACTCGGCCGGCAGATGATGCGCGATCCTTCGTTGGAGTTGAACGACGCCGGCCTGTTTGGCTGGGCCGCGCTAGAGCTCGCCGCGATCCTCAGGACCACCGGTCGTGCGGAGCAGGCCAATGAT